>JAQWLH010000240.1 GCA_029247405.1 Mariniblastus sp. | reverse complement strand
GTTCGAATCCCTTCACCCGCTCTTTTTTTCAAGTACTTCTTCTCCGGCATAAACATTGGCCAATTCCTCAAGGATGGTCCTGTTTCTCGACTTTCATTTGGCTACAATGTCGGACCACGAGCGAGCAAGAATACGCAGTTGCGGTAGGCAAAGACATTCGACCGAACTCAATATACGCTCAATTTCAAATTTTACCCGTCCATGTTTGTGGATTGATTTTCCGTCCCAACTTGTGATTGGTCACCAATAACGCAATTGCGAATCTTGTTTTGCAAAACAATTTGCAAAATCCGCAGGAAACTCACGTAGGAAGTACGAAGTGAACACCGAGACCAGCGAAACAGAAGCAACAACTGAAGAAGAAACTAAACTCAACCTCTCAGTTGACGTCAAAGAAACCAGTGCCTGTGAACGACACGTCACCGTCACTGTCCCGCGCGAGGATATCGAACGATATTTTTCCAAACAGTTCGACGACCTCGTCCCCAAGGCTGAGGTTCCCGGTTTTCGAGTCGGCAAGGCTCCACGAAAACTCGTGGAAAAGAAATTTCGAAAGCAACTCTCCAATCAGGTCAAAGGCTCTTTGATCATGGATAGCCTTTCGCAGGTAAGTGACACACAAGACTTTTCTGCGATCAGCGAACCCGATCTGGACTTTGAACAAGTCAACATCCCTGAAGAAGGCGATTTGACTTACGAGTTCAATATCGAAGTTCGACCGGAGTTCGATATTCCCAACTGGAAGGGCCTCAAACTAGAACGGCCCGAACACGAATTCACGGATGATGACATCAGCGATCATCTAAAAAGTCTCTCAAATCAGTTCTCGGATATGGCCCCCGTTGATGAGGCAATCAAAGCAGATGACTACGCTGTGTGTAACATCACCAGCATCCTTGATGGTGAAACAATCAATTCACAAGAAGAGGTTGTGATTCAAGTCCGACCAACCCTAAGCCTTTCTGACGGCACCATCGAAGCGTTCGACGAACTCATGGTGGGCGCCAGTGCAGAAGACAAAAAAACCGCCAAAGTTGAAATTAGCGAGCACTCTGAAAACGAAGACTTGCGTGGCAAGACAGTTGAAGTTGAGTTTGAGATCCTCGATGTCAAACGGATGGAAGGGAAAGAACCCGAAGAAATCGCCAAGCAACTTGGGATCGAGTCAGTTGAGAAACTTCAGGAACTCGTTCGAAGTTCGATGGAAGAGCGTCTACAGTACGCCCAACGCGAAACGATTCGTGAGCAAATCAGCTTGAACTTGACTGAATCCGCAACTTGGGAATTGCCACCTGATCTACTTCGACGTCAGTCCAAACGTGAACTTGACCGTTCGGTCATGGAGATGCGATCAAGTGGTTTTTCTGAGCAGGAGATCATTGCTCGGGAAAATACACTTCGCAAAAACATTCTCGAAAAAACCGAAACGCTTCTTAAAGAACATTTCATTCTTGAGCGAATCGCCGAAGAAGAGAAAGTCGAAGATGAGCCAGCGGATTACGAAATCGAAATTGCCCGCATCGCGATGCAGCAAAACGATTCCCCGCGCCGCGTTCGAGCTCGGCTTGAGCGTACCGGTCAAATGGATTCGCTTCGCAACATGATCATCGAGCGCAAAGTCATTGAGCAGATCACTGAAAATGCGACTTTCAAGGGCACCGATTACGAAACGACTCAAAAAGAGGATTCGGCCGCGGTGAATTATTTTGCCGCCGGACACAAAAACGCAATCCCAGAGGCCAAGTACGACGGCGGTGAAGCAGAGCCCATTCCGGGGATTAAATCAGAACGCGACTAGAGATTCAGCGTTCGTTACTCTGGCCCCGTCATTTAGGACCTCCAGTCCATGACCGCCTAGCGGCTTGGTGACTGATTGAGAACATGAACAGCCCCTCAATTCCAAGAGGGGCTGTTTTTTTATGAAAATTCAAAATACCGAGGCGGGTTGGTCTCAAGTGGCGTGAGCCGCGAGATAACACACATAATGATTACTTTCGCAGGGCTCTGAGATAGCGATCTACACGTTCGCCCCGATCAGGAATCCTCCAACCAAGCTCGACCATCACCCATCGACCGTCAGAATTCTGGGCCCCGAGCAAAATTGTCCACCCAAACCTTGGGGAGAAATTTTACCGTGGCAACCACAGGGATTTGGCCGAATTATCGACTTAGACCTTTGCCCGCTCACCACGCTGACCGCTTGGTTTTTTCGTTTCTCCTTCGTTAACCAGTCATTGCAACGGAAAACTAAACCGCTACGACACATTACCCGACCCTCTGTTTGCAAATGCGGAGTGTCCAGTTGTTCTCAATCTCGGCTTGTCTCCGTTTTATAATCGCGATAGCTTTAGAGCATGTGAGGTGGCGGTCGGCATTGATCGCAACAACCTCCCACTCAAAACAGTTGATAAGGAAATTGTCTTGAACGGCAACTCACAGTTAAATTACGAATATGGCATGGGCAACGACCCGCTGACGGAGCTTCAAAACTCCTATTCTCACGCTTCGTATCAGCGCCAGCGTCAAATGACGCTCGGTGATATGCTGCTCGAAAACCGAATCGTGTTTTTGCAGGGCCCAATTCACACTGGCAATGCCAATGAATTGGTCATGAAATTACTCTACCTGCAAAGCGAAAACAAAAAGAAGCCGATCAACTTCTACCTCAACTCGCCTGGCGGTGACGTCATTGCGACGCTTGCCATTTACGACGTGATGCAGATCATGTCATGTCCGGTCGCAACATTTTGTGTTGGGCAGGCAGCTAGCGGAGCGGCGGTATTATTAGCTGGCGGCACCAAAGGCAAACGTTTTTGTCTACCTCATTCTCGTGTCATGATCCACCAACCACACGGAGGTGTGGGAGGGCAGGTCAGTGACATTGAGATCCAGGCCGATGAAATCCTCAGAAATCGCTCGGTTCTCAATGAAATTCTGGCATCGCACACGGGTCAAACCGTTGAGAAGATTGCTCACGATACCGAACGGGATTTCTTTCTGACGGCACAAGCTGCCAAAGAGTACGGCTTGGTTGATGAAATCACCGAGCGGGCAAAACGTGACGAAGACGATGATGATTACGACAACTAATCGCTCGTTTTCACCTAATCGCCCAGCAAAACAAGTTCGAACTAAGTTCATTCACAAATCAAAAGATCAAGCGGAGTGATAATCCATGGCATACGTTCCTTACGTGGTCGACAATTCAGGTCGCGAAGAACGGGTCTACGACATTTACAGTCGATTATTAAAGGACCGCATCATTTTTTTAGGCCAACAAGTAACGGCGGATCTCGCCAACTCCTTGGTCGCTCAGATGTTGTTCCTGCAATCAGAAGATCCAAAAAAAGACATCAACTTGTACATCAACTCGCCCGGCGGAAGCGTTACTGCTGGATTGGCGATCTACGACACGATGCAATTCATTAACTGTGATGTTGCGACCTATTGCATGGGTCAAGCGGCATCGATGGGAGCCATGTTGCTGACGGCCGGAGCTGCCGGAAAACGATACGCGCTGCCGAATTCCAGCATTATGATTCACCAGCCTTTGGCAGGAATGCAGGGAACGGCTGAAGAAATCATGATTCATCGGACCGAGCTTCGCCGCGTCAAGGACCGCCTGAACAAGCTTCAAGTCAAACATACTGGCAAAACACTGGAAGAAATCGAAGCCAGCACCGACCGTGACAATTTCATGACTGCCGAAGAGGCACTCGAATTTAACTTGATCGATCGCGTGGTAACCAACTTGGGTGAGACACAGTAATGGCTCACCAATACGTTGCTTCTGCTGCCGTGAATCCGGAAAGTCTCGTCTCTCTTGAAGTCGAGGGGCTACCAAAGATCGAATCTGGACCTCCCAAGGAATTTGGGGGGTCAGGCGAGCAATGGTCACCTGAGGACCTGCTCGTTGGAGCAGTTGCTGATTGCTTTGTGCTTTCTTTCAAAGCAATCGCTGCAGCTTCCAAGTACACATGGTCAGACCTGAGCTGTTCCGTCACCGGCACGCTCGATCGCATTGAACGGGCAACCCAATTCACTGAATTGAAAATTAAGGCTAATTTGACCGTTCCAGCTGATGCCGACGTTGACCGAGCTAAACGTTTGCTAGAAAAAGCCGAGCAAACCTGCTTTATCACCAACTCTCTCAAAGCCGAACCGACACTGGAAGTTGAGATTCAAATTGGCTGATAGCACCCAAGCTGCATGGGTTACAAGCACGCCCGCGCCAGCGTCAGGTTGATATGGATAACTGGGCAAGCACTTGCTCGGAGAATCACCGGGGAGGGCCATTTCTTGGCCCCTTCGCCGCTATATTTCATTGGTAGCCCGAGGGTTCGACGTCAGTTCGGAGAAAATTCTGACCTGCATTTGCAAAATTGGGATTGCTGAATCACACACTTTTCCCGTAAAGACGGCACTTCGAATCAACAAATGCCCCCAACGGGTTCGAGACCAATGCGCGTTTTTCTGTTCATCACTCTATCTCTGCTCGCGGTCGGATGTAACGCCGATCCACGATGCCGCCGGGAAACGGCACTCTTGCGCGCCGAAATTCTGGACCTCGAAGACAAGTACTACTTGCTCAAGTCCGAACGAGATGCGCTTGCTTTAGGTCAGCCCGCTTCAATCCAAAGCACAGAATACTACGACGATAACGGCGAGCCTTATTCCTCTGACGGGGAAGTCATTTACGAGAACGCCATAGATGGCGAGATCATCTATGACGATCTGGACTCGTATGATGGCGTCATTGTGGAGGAAACTTTTTCAAATAGCAATTTTGGACAAAGCCCCAACGAAGCGGTAAGACCACTACCGCCGGACGATTCGATTCTCCCCCTTAATTCTAATCCGGCAAAAAGCCAAGGAGATAATCGCAGTGCTCCATCGCCCAATCGCGATGAGAATGAGCCGTCAGAATCTTCGCTACAACTACCGGGCAACATGTCCAACACCGGATCGCCGATCATTCGTACCGGTAACAATGGAAACCGTGTCAAGAAAGACATGCTAACGCCACCCAAAGTCGACCTAGACGGTTTCGAACTCGATTTCGAAGGAACCCAATCGGCCAAAAAAATCACCGCCGTTACCATCAGCGATGCAGCCACACAAGGACGCGATGTTGATGGCATCCTCGGAGACGAAGGACTGGAGTTGCTAATTCAACCTCGTTCGGATGATGGTCAAGACCAACTGGTTGCCGGCGACCTGTCCGTCAGGATAAGCGACCCCACGGCAACGGCGGAGAAAAAGACAATCGGACTTTGGAAATTTCTAACGTCCGAAACGGAGCTATTCTTGGCTAAAGATGAGAGGGGAGGTCACGGAATTTTATTGCATTTACCGTGGGACCAACAAATACCCACCAACAAGAAACTCACGATTCAGATACGGTACGTGACAGCCGATGGACGCCCATTGGAAACCTCTGCGGAAATCCAAATCACTCCACCCCAACCTGATTACGCACCCAACGACACGCGTGTGACAGATTGGACCCGGCAAGATTCCAGGTGGTTACCTTCCCGAGATCCGCAGCGTTCAACCAGTGTCAGCGCAGACTGGCAACGTGGACCATCGGGGAACAACAACCCACGCAAGTCGCGGGGCAACAGTTCAGCCCGCAAACTGACTCCTGCTAAGCCAGCCAAAACCAACGTTTCCAAACCTTCTTGGCGGCCAGTTCGCTAGAGGGCCTGGCGTTTCCGACGGATGTTCGCGGCCTATTCTACGATCCGCACGACGGTCGATTATTGTCGTGTGAGAACCCTTCGGAGTGTGCCCACTCGCGGTTGGGATTGGCTTGCCTGCTCCAACTCAGGGTCATCCAGTGACACCCCCATCCAGCCATCAGCGAGGATGAACTGAGAAATTGCGAGAGAGTCTTCCCCGACACGCTCATGCATCTTCTTGGGGAGAGCATTGAACACATACTGCTTTTTGAAAAGCACCTTCATGATCGTGCTGACCGACGCTTTCTCGCCAAACTTCAATCGCTTCTGCCGCTTAATTGATGTGCCGAGATCATCTTGATCAAGAACAATTTGCATTCCCTGAACACTCGCTTTGTATGAAACGCCCAAGCTCAGATTTCTAAATTTCTTGCCCTTCTCAGACACCTGCAGACTTTTCAAGTTCAATGAAATTTTCAGACGATCTTCGACGAAATCAATCTTGATTGGATCGAGTGCTGCAAAGCCGATCTCTGCCCACTGATCAGATTCCTCGGGGGCAACTTCGGTCGACCCCATGACATCCTGAAGATGCTTTTTCAGCTCGTCAATCGTGAACGTGTTGCTGTTCAGCCCAACTCTTGCAATGGCGTTATTGACCGCAGACTGATGCAACTGGAAACTCAGCAAACTGGCCCCATTATCCTGTGGCCTCGATGAGTTTGCAGCCATCTGATCTCGGCCAGCCAGTCGATACCGCATTACAAGTTGGTCCTCCGTCGTCGCCATCTGAACCGCTTCGGGCTCAAGGTCCATTGCGAGAAGGGGTTGGAATAAGTTGGTATAGGAGTAATAGCGCAGATTATTCACAAACTTTTCAACTCCTGATTTCATCTGCGCTTCTGCCGAATCCTGCACCTTCTGGCGAAACAACTGATTATTTTCAGGCACTTGGTCTCGCAGTTTATTTTCGGCCAAACGCCTTGCCATCCAACCAAAAACAGGAACGTTATCCAGCTTTGACTGGACTCCAACTACACTCTGATTTCCTGATGTCGAGGAGCAGGGAGGCTCTGATGAATCAATCCCGCCGGGCCCAATTGCAATGCGCTGGAAAACCTGAAAATCCGCATCGCCTTGGTTGGTGACCCGAAAGGTCTTTGTGCGAGCAACCGTATCAGCCCGAACCTGGCCATGAGTCTGAACCTTGAGGATCATTTTTCGGGGGTTCGGCTCCAATTCAATCCGCAGATCGTTTTTGACCAGACTCTGGCCAGAAACACGCGCGCCTTGAATGGTCTCCGAAAGGGGAGTCTCAGTGACGAGGGGCTCGGGAATCATTCGATTGAGTAATTCCTTAGAAACCGAAAACCGAAAATTGGCATTGCGATAATGTGAATGAACTTGCTGGGCCAAAATCTGATCAGACGGATTGGCGGACCAGAGCAGATCCTGATAGTGATCGTTCAGGTAATACCCAGTCAGAGCCGACGGCGCGGCTTCGTATCGCTCCATCCGTCGAAGCAAATCAATTCGATCGATCGGTTCAGATGCATGGCGTTTTAGAAACTGAACGAGACTCGGATCAACTACCGCAGTGATAAACTCAGACTGCGAATCTTTGAGTACCGGAGAGTAGATTCGAGCCAGAATATCACGACTGACTTTTTGTTGTTCCGACGCATTGGGACGGATCGCACCGAAAGTTCTTTTGAAGTCTTTCAGACGAAGGTAATCAACCCAACCTGGGTCGAGTTGGTCAAAAGAAATCTGACTAAATGAGCCTGTATTGGGAGAACCGTCAGACAAGTTGACTGTACTTGAGTTGTCGCGGGCAATGGGCATCCAGATTGCCATCCGGCGATCGATGCGATAAGCGATCCTCGCGATCTCCCCTGCGTCTCGGACCTCTCCAAGCACAACAGGCGTCTTGGGATAGCCGATGCGAGAAATTTGGCGAACGATGGGAGCTTGGGAATCCCCTCCGAGGCCGGAGTTTTGAAACCAAGGCCGTGTTGATGACTGAGCGTTCCAAACGGAAGTCGCAATTTGAGGAATCTTATCTCGCTGGGTATTTAATCGTTTAAACAGGGCCAGCAATTCTTGTTGGGAATCGGCCTTCGTTTCCCCGATCGCTTCGAGAATGGCCAACGTCTCATCACACCATTGAGCCGCCTGCGGAATTCTTTTTACCGATTCGACTTGCTCGATAAGCTTGCTCGGTCGAATCCACGTCGAAGCTTCCTGACCCATGAGTAAGTGGCCTGGCTGGGCAGCAAAGACGAACATCCCGACGAACCAGCAGGCCACAATCGAATAACACTGATGTCGAGCGTTTGTGAACAAAGAGGGCTCCGAAAGCGTTTTTTGCGGGATTTTAGTGGACGGGGTCCTTTACCTCATCGGTGCCTCGGACTTTGTCAGTCAACCAAGAATTTGAAAACCAAACACAGTTTTTGCTAGCTCCAAGCGAGAAATGGAAAACTGTGGGAGTTATTTGGGTCGTCCGAGGGGAAGAGAATCGTCCTAGCTGGATAACTGAGGATTAGTTCACACTTCGCCCCAATAACTTTGGCCCTATCCAAACAGGGTGCAGGGCGCCGTTGGCCGCGAGAAGTTCGAGCCCAACCTAAATTCGATCGTGGCTTAAAAGCCGGTCACGTCCAGCTCATTCACTATCTACGAGTGGATTCCAAGGATTTCGGCCGTCTTTTTGTTGAAGAAACTTGGCATCGACTTCACGATACCATTGGTGCAAACGTTCTCGCATTTGTTTGACCTTGTCCGGCATTTCAGAGGAAACGTCGTGAGTTTCGCCGATGTCATTTTTCAAGTCAAAAAGCTGAACTTGACCGTCTTCGTATCGCTCGACCAGTTTAAAAACACCTTCGCGAATGGCACCGCCGGGAAACCCACCTTGGTTACTGTAATGCGGATAGTGCCAAAACAGAGACCTTCGCTTAAGCGATTCTCCGCTCAGCGCGGGAATGACGCTGACGCCATCAACTGGATGTTCAATTTCTATTCCGGCAGATGCTGCAAGAGTCGGGTAAAGATCAATAGAACAAATCGGTTCCCTCGACTGGGAACCGGGGGTGGTTTTGCCTGGATATCGAATAATCCAAGGCTCACGTATTCCACCTTCGTAAACCCAGCCTTTGCCACCACGGAGGGGCAAGTTACAGGTAGGTAGCCCTTCAGAAGTTGCTAATCCACCATTGTCAGAGGTGAACACAACAATCGTATTGTCGGCGACCCCGGATGACTCGAGCTGCTCGAGAACCTTGCCAACGGCAAGATCCATCGCTTCGACCATTGCAGCGTAGACCGCGTGTTTCTGTAGGATGCGGACACGTCGTGGCTTGTCGCCGACAACCTGTTCCTCGCTGCCAAACTCATCTCCGTCAACGTTCTCGGCTTTCTTCTTGTATTTTTCAACTAGATCCGGTCGCCCCATTAAAGGAGTATGAACCGAATAAAACGAGAGGTAAGCAAAAAAGGGTTTGTCCTTGTTGTCGTCGATGAACGTGGCCGTTTCTCGTGCCAAGCGATCAGGCAAGTGATCGCCCTTGGGGCTCTCCACCTTAATTTCTGGATTTTCAAATGGTGCAAAATACCTCTTGCCCGTATAGGGTCCACCTCGATGATAACCACCGATGTTAATGTCAAAACCGCGGTTTTGGGGGTAGTATTCGGCACTGTCACCCAAGTGCCATTTGCCAGCAAAGAATGTTGCATAACCTTTACCCTTTAACGTTTGGGCAATTGTAATTTCATCAAGCGGCATTTTGTTGCGAAGGGGCGCAGGATGAAACTTTCCACTGCGTTTCCCCGAGAAAAAATTAGTCGCATCGACACGACTCGGATACTTTCCGGTCATCAATGAATACCGAGTTGGCGAACACACAGGATTAGCCGCATAACCATCCATGAAAAGCATCCCGGACTTTGCCAGCGCATCAACATGGGGAGTTTCGTAGAAACAATTTGGATTATTGGCACCGATATCCATGTACCCGAGATCGTCCACTAAAAAGACGACGATATTCGGCAACTTGGCTGATTCATTTTCGCTCCCACCAAACGCCGAGTTCACACTCAACACAAGGCACATCAAAAACGAAAACAAAGCAATTGAAAATGACTGATTCATAGCAGTCCTCGCCATTGATTAGGGCAGGGGAGTGACGCGTTAAAGTTCAAGCCTGAAAAAGGATCCTTCAATCAGACATCGCTATCGTGATCAAGCTGCCGACTGGTTTCATCTGATTTTTTCAAAATTGAGACGACCGCTGGAGCGTATTTACGAGTGGTCCATTGGGTCGGACACGGAAGTCGGCTTGAATCAAAGCGAGAATCGGATTCGACAACAAAAATACTGTCATCTGGAGCGACTTGCAACAAACTCTCAATCGCAACTAAAACCTCATCCAACCGGTCTTCAAAAAATGCGTAAGGCGGGCACCAAAACACGACCCAAGGCTCAGTCGGGTGAGTTTCCGGCTTTTTCAAAAATTGGCGGACCCAGAAGAATGAATCGGAACTGGCGATTTCAGCCGGCAAATCCGGGTCGAGAGATTGAACATTTTCATTGATAATCCGTACAGTAGGGATGTGTCTTTCGACGAGGAAAGCCTTCGAAGCCCCGCGGCTGAGGGCTTCTAATGCGATGGCACCTGTTCCAGCGAACAGATCGAACACAACTTTTCCTTTGACCCACCCGCCCACCAGATTGAATAGAGCTTCACGGATATTGTCTTTCATGGGGCGGGTAACTTGATCTCCTGAGTACTCAATCTGCCGACCCCGGAATTTTCCACCCACAATCCGTAGTTTGCCACGCCCGGCTTCAGCACGATTGGATTTCCATTCGTTCAGGTTCTTGCCTCGCTTGAATCCCGGCATCTAGTCCACCTCGCCTCAAAACGGTTTGCCTTTTTAAAACATCTGCATTGGTTATATTATTAAAGCGAATCCTAAAAACACAGGCGTAAATCAGATTTGGCAACTGCGTTGACTAGATTTATTAAACAACACCGCTAAATGCCGCTTTGGAAGAACCGACTACACCATGATCGTTTTGCAACCTCCCCGCTCAAAATTTTCCGGGTCGATGAAAATCGCCCCATTCGTTCTTTCCATTGCAATGGGAATGAGCGTTCTTTCCGTAACATCATTGGCTCAAACGGAAACCGAAGCGACCGCCTCCCCGCCGCAACTCAAGGAAAAATATCTTGCTTCGATTCAAGAACTCAAAGAAGCAATCAAGATTCTTGAGCGTCAGGAGGCTCTCTACTTTCATGCTTCGAGTGAAGAATCTTTTGAGCACAAAGAGTTGTGGGACGAGACTGCAGAAAAATCAGAGGCCATCTACAAACGCGTCAAGCAGGAAGCATTTACACTTTTCCTCTCCGACTATAAGGCAGACGAGGACTTGATAGCCACCGTCAGCCGCTTTACCCCGGAACTCTTTGAAACGGGAGAATTGGATCTTTGTTATGCAGTTACAAAAAAGCTTGTCTCATTGAGGCCCAACAACCCAGATCTAAAACGAGACTTGGCCCGAGTGGGGGTTCTCACCAACGACTTCGATGTGGCTCAAGCTTACGCCGCCAATCCAAGCAATCGAGAGACCATTTCAAAATTCAGCACGAAAGAAAAAGTTCTCTTTTCTTACGCTGATGAATTGAAAGAAAATTTTGCTCGCGAAATAAAATTGCGTGAAAAAGACAAAACCGCAAATCTGCCGCGAGTTGAGATTCAAATCCTTGATAAAGGTAAAATCGTCATCGAGCTGTTTGAAGATGAAGCACCGGAAACAGTGGCGAACTTTATCAGCTTGATCGAGACTGGAATTTACGACGGGATCATTTTCCACCGCGTCATCAAAAGCTACCTCGCACATTCCGGCTTGATGTCTATGAACAAATTTGAACCGATTGGATACACTATCTACGATGAAAACAATCGGCCCGATCGGCGACATCATTTTCGCGGCAGTGTTGCGATGTGGTGCAATTCGCAAGCGCCCAACAGCGGAGGGGCCGAGTTCTACATCATGAACGTGCCCGCCCCTTATTTTACAGAAACGAATCAC
>JAQWLH010000220.1 GCA_029247405.1 Mariniblastus sp. | reverse complement strand
CATCTGCGTCATCAGCATGATTGTATTTGGCCAGATCTTCGTGGGTCCCAAATTCACTTTTGGCATAGACGTATTCACGTTGGTCATTGGGTAATCGCTTTGCCAATTCAACCAGGCGTTCTACCTGAAGCAGTGGATGGTCGCACAGTTGGTGTGAGATAGCGTAGGGGGTTATATCGACGTTGTTTTGGAAAAGTTGCTTTTGGATAGCGACCGAACCGGGCGAGTACTCCATCGAATCCTGAAATTTGACGATCATCTGAAGTCTTTCTTGCTCAAGTCAATTCATGCAAAATCTCAACGCCTGAAACATAGGTCGCAATAAAGTTCCCAAGTGGCCCAAATATGGAATTACGCAAAAATTAATTACTCGACTACGCAGCAATGATGTCCCGGATGACCTAGCCATGCCTGATTGATTGCGGCTGATCGTTGGATGAACAATCAGACTTTATGTGAAGCGAGATGCACCCTGAGCAAATTCACGATAACTGAATGAGAGGTTTTGTCACAAAGCGGCGTTGGGTTTAAGAATAGGAGGTTCAGCGCTTGAGTGTTGAGTTTCACGCCGGGAAGTTTGTTCACGATGAGCCCATTTTTTCTTAAAGGCACTTGTGATGTAGGCGTCACTTTTTTGGCTGAGCCTTAGTTTTTGCATCCATCGGCTTCTTGGATTCTGAGCCTGGTTTAGTGTTAGTAGTTTTCTTTGGAGGCGTCACTTTTTTCGGCTTTATTTTTCTAGCTAACAACACAAATTGATCTGCGATCGTCCCGTCGATCCGCACGCACTTTCCGAGCAACCAGTCTTTTTTAAATGTCAATACGTAGACATGGGTTGAAGAGGCTGAATAGCCTGGTGATTGGATATACCAACGGTTCTGCTTGGGCGCTCGTTGAGCAACGCCAAGTCCACCCTCGCCGATGTAGACGACACCGGTTTTGTCATGCACATTTCCCCGAATTGGTAAAGTGCGTTTGATCGCGTGACCGTCTAACTCGCAAACTAAATCCACATTGTGTTTTTCAAACGTCGGCACCCAGCTTTGCAGGGCCGTACCAGGAGTTTTGACTGCGGGATAAGCAGGGCGGTGGTATTGTGCCATGACCCAGCGGTTGAGAGGACGCGATACTTTCAGTTCGTTGCCTAGCCATTTGGCTTGTGCCCCGGCGGTGGCAATTTCGGTATTTAGTGTTATTAATCTGACTTTTGGCGAGAGGTTGAGAGCGTAGTAGTTTTTATCATCTTCAGTAAAACCCATGACCTGATTAAATATTTTGCCTTTGTCGTGGTTTCCTCGGGTGGGAATGATGGGGAGCATGCGACCATCTGAACAAGTTGTTAATTCGTGTGCCGAGAGCCATTCAATCCATTGGGTTAAATTGGTCCCCGTTGCCACAAAATCGCCACCATGGGCAAGGGCAATAATGTCATCTTGCAGGTCCGAATTGGCGTAAGATTGTTCGGTCATTCGGGACAGCATTTGATTGGCTCGACGCCGCTCTTGTTTGTTGGTTCGCGAATCTCCCCCACTGAAGATGCTGAATGGTCGGTCGTTACCGGGAGCGGTGACAAAGTAGGTTTTTGGCGAAACGTGATCATCGTTTTGAATTTGTATTTCATACGCAGTCATGGGTTCTAATTTGGAAAGACGCGCGTGGTAATAAGTCAGGTCGGTTTTGGTATCCGCGTATTTACCTTTTTCCGCTTTGACCGTCGTTTCCTTGCCTTCAGATCCCTTGGCCCGAAAACGAACGACATGGCTGGTCGCTTCCGCGGTTGAGCTCCATGAGATTGTTGCATTATTCGCTGGGGCGTTGGTCCATGTAACCCGTATGTGGACCGGTTTGGTGGATTCAATCGGGTCGTCAGCACGAATTTCTGTCGACAGATGGCCAGCCAGGTTGGCAGCAATCAATATGAGAAAGCAGGACCGATAAACTTTGAATTGAATTGTCATGAAAACACTATAATCAGTCGGGAGATGTTTGGGTAAGCACCGCGTTAGATTTGATGCTGCAGAGTAGAATTAATGCGAGAGGCATTCCCCAGTTCGCGGAGCGAACGAGTGTTTCAGGCCAAGCCACGAGTCCGAACGCGGTTATGCGGCTCAAGGCGGTGACGGCTCCCCAGAGAAACATGTAGGTTTTTATCCCGCCCCATCGGGTTATTATCAAACCTGCCGCTAAGGCAATATCAGCCCAGCCAATGGCTACCAAACCAATTTCTACGGACTTCTGCTCTGGCTCGAAACCGAAGCAATTCATATCTGTAAGCAATATCAAATCGGTAAAGGGGCCATAGAGTTGGGTTGCTTTGTAACCATGGGCCAGAAACGTCATTGCTGTCGTCAGCGTGACAACGTAGCGAACGATATCGAACCAGCGGACGTGATTCGATCCTCTTTGAATGAGTAAGCAAGTCAATGCAATTGGGGTCCCTAGCCGCACGGCTATTTCCGCAAGTGTCCATTCCCAATACATTTCACCGCGAGCCATGTAGGCGAGGGCATTTGCGAGAAACCAACACGCGATAAACTGTAGCGAGACGACCTCAAGCCACCAGATAGTCGGATTTAACCGTTTGGAATCGGTGCGGTCCAAGGAGGGTTGACGGAACTCATATAAACCGCCCGCAAGGATTAGAACCGCCGAGATCAAGCAACCCCAAATGCCAACATCATCGATAAACTGGGCGACGGGCTCGGTAATTCCAGATTCGAAAAATAAAAATTCGAATATCTGACTTTCTGATTCCAGCGGTGAAAGCAGAAATTGTCCAGCAACACCGAAGCATTGCAAAACAATCACAGTTCGCAAAACCAAGCGTAGCTGAGATGCAGGAAAAGTTGGCTTGCATGCGGTGGAGTCGGGCATTGATCGTAAAAAGCCTCGTCGGGTGCGTTGTCGCTGACCAAGCTCTCGGGGGCTTAAGAGTCGAAATAAAGGGTTTAAAGCTTGCGTTTGTATCGGTAGTAATCCGATTGTAACCCAGCCAAAAGGACTGATTATCTTATTTGATTTTTCGTCAGTTGAATTGTCTCCACGACTTTTCCAGGAGCGAAACTTTCAAATAGCAAGTCTGATGATCTTAGATGAAAAACCGCTTGATGGTAGGTGCCTCGGTTGGCCATAGTCCAAACAACCTGAATCGTCGAAAGTTGTCTACAGTCAACCGTCGTCATATCACATATTCGAAAGCTGAAAGTCTATTTCTAGACCGTTTCTTTTAAATGGTTTGCAAATTGAACCTTGGTTGAAATTATGGGGAGCTGAAAACCCATAAGCGAACTTGGCATAAGACAAACTGCTTGGAAACTTCTTAAGCTTGGCTGCCCCCGACCGTCTGCCATCAAATCAACTGCCAGCACTTTCGCTGCTGCGATGTTTTAAAAATCCGAGTAAAGTACGCCGCAAATTTTTAGGTCGGCGTGTCGGCGATGAAATGAAAACAGTAAAAGTGCTATTAATTGAGCTGTTCTAAAGACCAACCGGACAAGGTTATTCTCGTTGTTCATGGGGTGGGAGATCCTGATCCCGGAAATACGATTAGCCTCTTTGCGCGCTCACTTGCTACCGAGGATTGTCCACTCCAGGAACGCCAAGAGGTGATCTGGTTAACTGAGAAATCAGAAAATGATCATGTTCAGACGTTTCCCGCCCACCAAAGAAAAATTAGATCCAGAGATCAAACGCTAGAGCTTTGTGAAGCGTTTTGGGGTGATCTATCCCGTGTTCGGCGCGGTTGGGTTGGTGTCATTCAGGGGATATTTCAGATTGTTTTTGGGCTGCGGTACGTGGCGTATGTTGCCGCTGATCAACCCGGTCGCGGAGCTTATTGGCTCAAACGCTTGGGTCTCATTAGCTCCAAGATTCTTCATGGACCAGTTTTGGCGGTGACCTTCTTTCTGTCAATTTTGATGGTCGCAGTCTGCGGAACGGAAATGCTGTGGCCAGATTCTTACAAAACAAATGTATGGCCCCTCGTTGTTTTGTCGGGTTGCGCCATGATAGCGCTATGCATTTCGCAAATCGTTAGTCGAATTACGCGAAGTCGTGTGGTTTCGCGTTTTTGTTTTTGGCTCGATGTCACAACCATGTTTGTAACGGGTTTGATGTTGTTAAAGTATTTTTTCCTCGATCAATCGTTCCCCGTGCTCGCCCAAGTCAGTCCGCGGCATCCAGGGATGTTATGGCATTGTCGGGTCCTTGTTGTATTACTCGGTTTGCTCTGGTTTGTTGAAATTCAGGTTCTGTTGGGGATGGTGATTTGTTGGTTCATTAGTCTCTTGCACCCACGAGCTTATCGCCCAGCTCTGCATGTTGCTTTTCTGATTCCCGCGCTTGCAGTTGGGATATGGGGACAGGTCGTCCCCTTGGTTTGGGTGTCTGCCAAAGAAGGCCTAGGAGTGCTTGCCAAACTTCCTGAATTTGCCTCGGTGTTCGATGATGCGCTTCCCTTTCTCGGAGTGCAGCTCATGATGTTAGCGGTCATTTTGGCCGCATCATCTGTTTTAATGGTTCGATATTTTCTTTGGCGAAAAAATGCCAACGTCGAGCGATTCGAAAGGGGCAGCCGAGCTCCGCGGTTAATCATTAACAATTCGCTCCAGCTCGTCTTTGCTTTTTGCACTGCTGTGGGGGTTTTTCTGGTCGGCAGTTTGTGCATCTTGCAGATTCTTGGCTATGCCTATACCGATTACGCGATTGGGAGGATGCTGGCTGAAGTCAATAAGTACGCGGTCAGTGTTGTCGTTCCTATGGGCGGCTTAATGCTACTGTTGATTCCCCATTTGCGTCCTGCATTTGATATCGTGCTCGATGTTGTTAATCATTTTTACTTTCGACCGACAGACATGGACGACGCTTTGGTTGACGATGATGAATTCGACATTTCCGAGACAACCTTCGAAAATGGTAAATTGTTTTTCTCGCGACGAGATGCACTCCACCTTCGGATTAAACGGATTTTAGCCCATTACCGGGATCAGTACGATCACCAACCGGAGCTTGTTATCGTGAGCCACAGTCAGGGAACGATGGTTGCGATCGAAGTCCTCAACGATGAAGAAGTGTGCTGGGTTAACAATTGCTTTAAATCGGTCTCATTAATCACGATGGGTTCACCTTTCTCGCATTTGTATCAGCATTATTTCGGACATTATTATCCTGCTTTAGATCAGCCATTCTGGTCATCGTTGCGTCGGCGAATCGATCGTTGGACCAACGTTTGTCGGATTGATGACTTTGTCGGAACTGACGTGAGTTTCCCGCTTTCGAAATCACCTGCTTGGGAAAGTTCGGCTCCAAATGATTTGCCGAATGATGCTGCGTCAAGGTTTCAGCGCCCCACGAAAATCACCGAAATGGTGCAGAGCGAAATTGTTTATTCCAATTTGGCGGTTGGCGCTAGGGGGCACCTAAGCTACTGGTCGGATTGCGAAGTGCTAGACTTATTGAGGGAGGCGTTATTTGAGGATGACTCCAAAAGTTTGCAGCGTAGAGCGGCCTGAGCTTAGGTTAGGCCGCGGGTAACTATTTTCGCCGTGACATTTAATTGAGACAGAACCACGCTCTTGAACCTGACGGGTTAGCCCGGATCAAGTGCTGCTGTTTGGTCTGTGTTCAGGATCGCTGAGAGCCGTTGATTAACTTGATTTTGAAGTCTTGAACGGTCTCGCAAAACGTA
The DNA here is from genome assembly GCA_029247405.1 of Mariniblastus sp. Taxonomy (GTDB): domain Bacteria; phylum Planctomycetota; class Planctomycetia; order Pirellulales; family Pirellulaceae; genus Mariniblastus. The sequence continues at coordinate 3,150 of JAQWLH010000220.1, read as the reverse complement.
ATCCAAATTTTCAGCACAGTGGTAGCGACGTCAATACACCCAAGGTCGCGCCTGCTTGATGACGAGGTTCCCTTCCTCGTCGATCTTGTACTCAATTTCCATTGCAAACTGATCGTCTTCGCTCTTCTGATAGAGCTTGCGGAATTTGTGATGAATACGGCCAATGTGAGTTCGCAATTGGTTTAGCTGTTGCTTGGAGAGCAGTTGTTCATCCTTGCCGACTGCATCAGATTTTCGCACGATTTCATAACCATCACGTTCCCACCAACCGAGCAGGAGTTCTTCGGGGGATGAGTTTGCATTTGGGTTGGTAACAAGGTCCTCTCCGGGTTGGGTGTTGAGGTAGTAGTTGCCTTTGGATTCGTAGAGAACATCGTCAGAGACCGCGACCCCGTTTGCGATTTCCCCTTTAAAGTTGGGGTGGATTAATACGCCCATCGCCGTTGTTTTGTGGTCAATCCGATAAAACGCCCGTTCTTCGAATGCTCGAAAGTTCCAGAGGCTTGCATAGACCTGTTTAATTGATTTGGAAAGATGGCCTTCGGTAGTCTTGTGGGTAAATGAATCGTAAAGCCCAGCGCCGCTGAATCCGGGAAGGTCTTCGTTGTTGGTACTAGATCGGCATCGAATAGAAGTGCCCTCGGCAAATGAATTTTGAGCGTCTGCAATCGCTTTCATCATCCATTCAGGCATTTCGGATGCTTTGATTTTGTTTCGAAGATCTTTGAGTGCGGTGTCAAGTTTTTCACGGTCTTGTTGGATCTGGGGTGTTGCGAGAATCACATCGACAGACTCGTAAAGCTGGTTGTGCTTCATGAATTCATCGTAAAAAAAGAAGGGGACACCCATTCCATCAGGAACCGTTGCTCCAGTTTCTTTAAAGGTTCGCATGGTCGCCAGGTTTGATGTTTTAACGCCATAGGCGTCGCTCGATCGAAAATTGATCTCAGCCAATGGCCTAATTGCTTTTGCAGTCAGATCACGAGAGGGAAATTGCGGCTGGGGGGGGCGGAGGTTGGCGAAGTGATTGTCGACTTCCGCTTTGTTGGCTCGGGCAATTTTGTATCCTTGGGGAGTGACCTCAAAGCTGACCAGTTCGCCAACGAGCGAACTGATGGTTTTGTCTTTTAAGGCTTGCCGGATGAATGCATTTGGGATTTTGTCTTGAACCGCACGAAGGTTCACGTGCGATAGCGGAGTTTGCCGCGTTTCCGTGATGACGCCCGCGACACGAGGCATCTGATTCGGAAGGGTTTTGTAAATCACGATATCACGAGGCGAGGGGCGACCGTCGTCGGTCATGATTCGAAGCTTGCCAAACGACTTGGCAGAGTTGAGCGGTAGGTATGAAATATCTCCATAGAGGTCAGAGTCGAGGTAAACAGCGATTCCAGCCGTTTTGTACTTCTCTTTTTCACTTTCGTACTTTCTTAAATTCCCCTCGAGTGGATGGAAAGCACACTTTCCCTTGATGATCGGGATTTTGGCAATCAAGAGGTCGAAAATCTCCTCGATCTCTGCGCACGAATACGAGTCGAAGGGTTCGAAGTCAACGACATAAAGTCCCGCGGTTCCACTAGGGTTGGTTAGGCGAGGTAAAAAGGTGATTGCTCCTCGGCAACGCGTATTGATCCCAACCATTCGCATCCACGGCGGATGTGCCCGATATATCTCGGTGTTCATGAAATAAATGTTGGTGTTCTCTGTCTGAAAGTTTTCCACGCAAAACTTGACGAATTCCAAATCTGCGAGATAGGCATCTCGATAGACTTCAGGACCTTGATACGAAAATTTTTGAAAAGTCTCGTGGTCAAGAATTTTGTCAATTCCCATTTCTGGTTTGAGGTCTTCAGGTGCGATTCGCGGACCGGCAGGGCCTCGTGAGCCTCCCGGTTGACCGAAAATGAAGTTTGGAGCTAGAGCGATTGCAGCCGTAAGGAAGAGGAAGGCCAGTTTTCGCATTTTTGCACTTTCGTTTTTGATCAAAGAAATACTTTACGCAAATTGTAACAAAACTGGATCGTTGGTTGCCAATAGCACCGTAGGGTACCTCGCAACGATCACGCCCGAGGGTATCCGTTGCTGCGAACCCGGTTTGTCTTCAAGTTGGTAAGCTCATGATATCGTGCGAACACGTCATGTTTTGCTTCGGACGACAGAAATTGTTTGCGGATTCAGAATGTTTTCGAAGTTTGTTCAGTAGTCTATAATTGGATGGATTCTCATATTAAGAGGCGTAATTGAAAATGAAAAACATTCTTAGCACCGTCGCGATGCTTTTGGTGATTTGTTTGGCCGGAATTGTTGTCTGGACGTACGTGACACCCTCGCCTGAGCCCAAAAAAGTGATCAGCAAGGCTTTGAACGCTGAGGTTGAAATCGAGGGGATGCTTTCGCCAGAAAAGCAGGAGATGATTTGGGATGCTGAGCATGTAACGTTTGAGATCGAGCATCGGTTAGGCAAGGCTTTTCTGAAGGCCTGGGTCAAGAACGATGCTGAAAAATTGGCATCGTTGTTCAAAGACGGATTCGAGGCGGGAGTTCCAGGTTCCACGGAATGGCAGACTGTCACAAAGCCGCCACTTGAACAGCGAACACGTGATACGACTGCGGAGGATCAGGTTGCGACCGGTGATACGGGAGACGTCTTAAGTCTATTGCTCACTCCAATTAAAGAAATTGAGATTAAGAAAAAGAAGTTGCGAGTTCTTAAAATACGTCGGCTTGATGACAAGCAATGGGCCTGCCGATTCCTGCTTGCTGGAAGCGGTCCGGATGAAGCATCCAACGTCCGGCTTTTTCAATCTGAACACGAGGTTGTGGTCGAAGTGGTGGATGAGAAGAAACTCGCGGATGCGGCATCCATTGTGAGTTGGGAGTTTCGAAAAGAAATCATTCGCGATTGCAACGCTCCGATTATGCATGAAATTACGGACGCCCTTGAACTCGACAAAGTCCGTCTCGCAGATAACTGGATCCTCGGGAAAGGCTTGGCCAAACAGCACAACTGTCAGGTTGCTGTAGAAGATTTCGATCTAGATCATGACTTGGACATTTCCATCATGGGAATGGATGGTAGTCGAACTATTTTGGCGTATGAAGATGGTAAATACGTTGATGTCACTCAGGAACTTGGAGTTGAGGTCAGCG
>JAQWLH010000198.1 GCA_029247405.1 Mariniblastus sp. | reverse complement strand
TTTCGAGCGAGGAGGATTCCAGTGATTCTGGGACCCAGGGGTCGGTGGATTCTGAGCAGCCACCGCAAGCCACCGAAGCTGAAGCTAATACCGAAGAAACCAGTATTACCGAATCTGACGGACCGGGTTTGGATTCCGACTGACCTAGACTATTTTGCATCCTGATCGTTCGGGAATCCTGAATATCATTGCGGTTACCGAAGTTAAACCACTGTTGAGACCAAAGAGAATCCATGTCTGCCAAAGAACGAGCGAATTTGATCACGAAACTGTACAAGTTCGTCAAGAAGGAATATGACGTCATCGCAACTCCCTCTAATCGCTCGGTGATTGAACACCTTGTGTACGGGTGCTGTCTTGAGAATTCAACGTTCGAAGCGGCTGACGATGCATTCGCAAAGCTCCAGGAAAACTACTTTGACTGGAACGAGATTCGCGTCACAACGATTGCAGAAATTGCAGAAGTCACCAAAGGTCTTTCAGTGCCCATGGAATCTGCAACAGGCGTCAAGAAGACGTTGCATGGGGTCTTCGAGCATTACTACAACTTCGATCTGGATTTTCTTCGCAAGGAAAATTTGAGCAAGTCGGTTCAGACGTTTCAAAAGTTTTCGCATGTGTCTCCCTTCATCGTTTCGTATGTTGCCCAAAACGGTTTGGGAGGTCACTCGATTCCAATTAACCGAGCGATGATGAGTCTGTTTTTTGTGTTAGGGATTGTTTCTGAGGCGGAGGCTGCCAAGGGTAAAGTTTCCGGGTTGGAGCGAACGATCCCCAAGGCCAAGGGGGTTGAGTTTTTCAATCTGACTTACCAGCTTGCCGTTGAATTTGCCTCGACACCGTTTAAGCCGACAACTCGAGAGAAGCTCTTAAAAATCAACCCGAGTGCAAAAGAGCGTTTCCCAAAACGAGGTGGAAAAAAGACCGTGGCTGCCAAGCCCGCTCCGAAGGCTGCCGCCAAGGTTGAAAAGCCTGCGAAGAAAGAAAAGCCCGCGGCCAAAACCAAGGCCACCAAGAAGGTTGCAGCCAAAAAAGTAAAAGCAACCACCAAAAAAGTGGCGAAGAAAAAGCCAGCTAAAAAGTCGTTGCTAAAACGAAAAAAGTAGTCAAGAAAAAAGCAGCCGCGAAAAAGTCACCGAGCAAGCGGCTGAAGAAAAAGAAGCCGCGATAGTCAAATTGGTCAATTGGAAATTGACTGAATTCAGATTTGTAGCCCCTGACAATTGAGGAACTCCGATGGCAGGCCACAGCAAGTGGGCAAACATCAAGCACAAGAAAGCCGCAACCGATGCCAAACGAGGCAAGGCTTGGAGTAAGCTTTCCAAAGCTATTATTGTTGCTGCAAAACAGGGTGGCGCTGACCCCTCTGCCAATTCTCGTCTCCGAACCGCAATTGCTGACGCGAAAGCCGTCAGTATGCCCAAAGACAATATTGAACGGGCGATCAAAAAGGGATCCGGCTCAACCGAAGGTGATAATTACGAAGAGATCATCTACGAAGGCTATGGTCCGAGCGGTGTTGCGGTCATGTGCGATATTTTGACTGACAACCGAAACCGGACCGCTCCTGAATTGCGCAAGTTGTTCGAAAAAGGTGGCGGTAAAATGGGCGCGACTGGATGTGTTGGATACCTGTTTGATCGGAAAGGCCTGTTAATCATTTCCAGTGAATCGGCCGACGAAGAAAAATTAATGGACATCGCACTTGAGGCCGGCGCCGAAGATATTTCCAGCTCCGGTGATAACTTCGAAGTCCTTTGTGATCCTGATGTCTATTCCGCAGTCAGCGATGCAATTGGTGCTGCCGGAATTGAATGCATCTCCAAACAAGTAACGCGAATTCCACAGAACACGGTTGATATCGAGGCTGATGATGCCCGCAAAGTTTTGCGGCTTATGGAAGCCCTTGACGATCATGATGATGTTCAAACGGTCTCAGCTAACTTTAATATCTCGGATGAGGCAATGGCGGCGATTTCCGAGGAGGGTTAGGAATCGTTTTTTTGTGGTTGCCGTATTTGGTGACGACTCTTGAGATTCGCTTTACCCGGCGGTGCTGCTGTGGATCTAGGTTGCAATCAGTTCGAAGCAAAGCCGGCTTAAGAAATGACGTTGGGCTGACGCACCCATTCAGTCACAGTTTGAATTGACAAGATTCAAATCTGGATTGACCATTCCGGTCGACCGTCTCCTGGGTCTAGAACGCCAAAACAGATGAGCCGTATGAGATCAGCAGGGGGTCGCCGGTTGTGGTGATTCGCGAACTGACGATTACAATGGAGTTCATGGTCGAAGTGGGGATTCAACTGGGCCTGGTCTTGTCCATCGTGTCTGAGGCGAGGTCTTCCAGAATCAATGAGCCAATGAGGGCAGGTGATTGAGAGCCAACTGGGTCGTTTGGGTGACGGCGAAGTTACCACTGGAGGCGTGAGGGATGCTTTCGCTAAGTCAATGTCTTGAAACCTGCAAGCCTTAGGGGCATCCTGCTTCCACCCTGCGGGCCAGGGCTCGCGAACAAAACTGGTTGCCTCTCTTTTCTGGCCAGGGGTTGAAGTATGGATGATCACATCTTCATTTACATCGCGCTGGTGCCTTTGTTGGGAATGCTTGCGCAGCTGATCGCGTGGTGGCTCCGCATACCTTCGATCTTGCTACTTTTGACCTTTGGGGTCGTGTTGGGATTTTGGATGAGTCTCGATCAAATCCTCGCAGAGACGAGTGGCGACTCTTCGCTCGGCGCCAAAATTATCTTGCCGTTCGTCTCGCTTTCGGTTGCTGTGATTCTGTTCGAGGGTGGCATGTCGTTGCGGTTTGCCGAGTTAAGGCAGGCGGCTGGAAGTGCAGTCGTTAGGCTCTGCACCGCTGGTGTTGCGATCTCATGGATTTTGGGAAGTTTGCGTTGACTAAGAACGATGCGGTCAATGCAATTGCCGCGAGGGAGTTCGCCCATATGTTCGGGAGCAAAAATGTATTCCGATTAAGGCCTTGCGATGCCGAAAAAGGAGAGCGTTCTAAAGTTGGGCACGTTGCTCAGCGGCGTGAACTTTTTTCCGATGACTGGAGCGAAGCGCGGCTTCAGCAAGCCTACGGCCGTGGGTTTCGCCCCAAGCTCACGCAGATGTCCCATGAGTTCAACTACGAGGATTTCAAGGCGGAACATGGTGACGATGTGGTGGTTTTGATGGTGATCGACAGAAACGGTGTGATCACCGTGAATACGGCCGATTTCGATTTGGAACCCGAGGCAGACCAGTCGGTGCTGGCGCTCGTTCAGCCGGAACCGTCCTCTCGTCCGTGAACGATCGTCAGCTGTCATCCGGAAATCCCTGCTGAGATTTGCAACAGCACCCGCCCGCCTGGGCGTTGAGGTGAATCAGAGACACGTTTTAATCGGTCACCTCGAGCTCGCCTTGAGGGCCAACCGGACACTCGTTGTTAATTCAGCCGTTGTTAATCCGATCGCGAATGACTTGCTCGCATTCGTCGATTTTGATTCGAGATTGTTCGGTTGTGTCACGTTCGCGAATGGTTACCGTTTTATCTTCCAGAGTTTGACCGTCGACGGTGATGCAATAGGGGGTGCCCGCCTCATCGGATCGACGGTAGCGTCGGCCAACGGCTCCCTTTTCATCGTAGAACACGTTGAAGTGTTTTTTGAGATCAAGATAGATCTCTTTGGACAATTCTGGCATGCCATCCTTTTTAACGAGGGGCAGAATGGCAGCCTTGATTGGTGCCAGTCGAGGGTGAAGCTTCATCACGATCCGTTCTTGCATTTTTCCCTTGTCATCGGGCTGCTGGTCGACCGTATAAGCCTCACAGAGAAACGCCAAAGTCGCTCGATCTGCACCCGCCGATGGTTCGATAACGTGAGGAGTGTACTTGTCATTGGTCAAGTCATCGCGGTAATTAAGATCTTTGCCGCTACCCTTCCACTTAGGTTTTCCATCGTCACCGAGCTGTAACGTTAGCGGGTTGGATTTTTCGTCCAGTTTGCCTTCCATGTGGCTGCGTAAGTCGAAGTCGCCTCGATGCGATACACCTTCGAGTTCGCCGTATTCTCCCTCGGCCATAAACGGGAACGCATATTCAATATCTGCCGTACCGATCGAGTAGTGGGCAAGTTCCTTTGGCGAATGTTCCCGCATGATGAGATTGCCACTGTCGATTCCCATTTCGTGGTACCACTTTAATCGGCGATCACGCCAGTACATGTACCAATCCTTTGACTGATCCGGGTGACAAAAGAATTCAATTTCCATCTGCTCGAATTCTCGTGAGCGGAACGTAAAGTTTCGTGGCGTAATTTCGTTACGAAAGCTTTTGCCGATCTGCGCAATTCCAAGGGGTAACCGATGTCTCGTACTGTCGAGGACATTTTTGAAGTTAACAAAAATGCCTTGCGCGGTTTCGGGACGAAGATAGGCGGCGCCTTCTTCGCCGGAAAGTGCGCCAACATAAGTTTTGAACATCAGGTTAAATTCTCGCGGCTCGGTTAACGTGCCTAGTGTTTTGGCATCGGGTCCGAGCACTTCTTCAAAACTCGTCATCTCGGTCAGGCAGGTTGACTCGCCCTCCCATTTTAGATCATCAATGTGCTTGTTTCGAAGGTTGAAGAATTTGAGGGCCCGCTTTGTCATGTGGCCTTGCTCTTCATCGCTCGCCGGGGCGGTGACAAAGATTTTATTGCCCTTGGCTTCGACCCAGCGCCCGTTGAGTTGATCGTGGCGGTATCGTTTTTTGGTCTCGCGGCAGTCGACCATAAAGTCATGAAAGAGGTCGTAGTGTCCACTGCATTTCCAAACCTGGGGGTGCATGATGATCGTGCAATCCAATCCCTCCATTGCATAGGGTGAGGGTGCTCCTGCGAGCGTGCTCATGTCATCATGAGCCGTGACCATGTCGCTCCACCAAGCCTCTTTGACGTTGCGTTTGAGTTCGACGCCAAGGGGCCCGTAATCCCAAAAGCCTTGCAGACCACCGTATATTTCGCTTGACTGAAAAAGAAAGCCGCGTCGTTTACAAAGCGAAACAATTGAATCCATGCTCATGAGTGGGTCCGGATGTCTTAATTTGAAGGTAAAGATAAACTAGTTCAGAGAATCAGAGTTTTGATTTTATTGCCAAAGATAGTGATTCAGTAGGTGCCGATGTCGGCATTCTTATAAAGCATCAATAGATGACCGAATGTCATCGGAATCTTGCGAGTGATTCTTTAATTCCCGGTCAATCGAATTGACCAACTTTCGATGTCCAGTTCAGGTACAACGGGGAGGGAATCAATTCGGGAGGCGAATACAATGTCATCGTCGTGTCCGATTTTGACCAGGTTGATACCACCTCGGGCATTGCGAAAAAACTCAGCTAACGGGGTGCCTGATTTCATGTTTTGTTTGACGTTTTTCCAATGGTCAACTGCGATGGAAGCCGTATCCGTTAATTGACCAGTTGGTTTTCCTGCGGCTTGCCGATTTTCGATAATTCGCTCCATCAATGCTCCAGCAAAGATGACGTCTTCACTGGTAATCACGCCATCGGTTCCCGAGCAGACGACGGTAATCAAGGGGTTGTCTTCGACGACGCGTGCCACCGCGCCCAGATTCACCATCGCTCCAATCAGGATCCGTTGCGCGGCGCGGCATTGTTCCATCGCGACAGTTCCATTGGTGGTGGCCAGAACCAGCGTTTTATTGGAGATCAATTCGGGGGTGTATTCGATGGGTGAATTACCATTGTGAAAGCCGTCAACGATTCGACCACCTCGCTCGCCACCAAGTAGCGCGTCGACGGGTTGGGCCGCGTGGGCTTTTCTGGCGGAATCGATGCTAGCCTGCGGGAGGACTTTTTGGGCTCCATTGTGGAGTGAATGGACAATTGTGGTGGTCGCTCTCAGAACGTCGACGACCACAACCGTTCTTCCGGTCAGCGATTCAGGTTCAATCAGACTTGGCAGTAGCGCGACATCCAGGACGAGGGATGCCGCCGATAATGACGGCAACGCCAAGTCGGACATTGGGTTTTTGTTCAAAATGGGCTCCGTTTTTGGCCTAAAGCAGCTCCATGGTAATTCGCTCCAGTTAATGTATCCTGACAGATTCGGTCAACATTGATAAGGCGGAGTTGCCGCCAAATTCAAGGTAAACTGCTTCCTTCTAACTAATGCTTCGAGGCAAACTAGGATTCCATGGTCGTTGACAAATCTAATGAACGCGTTCGCAAGATGTTTGGCGAGATTGCGCCCAAATACGATCGAATGAACCATCTCTTGTCCATGAATGTTGACCGGTATTGGCGTTGGAAAGCAGTGCGGAAACTGGCACCCAATCAGACCGATCCCATCCTCGACGTGTGCACGGGAACGGGTGATTTGGCATTTTCATTTCACAAATACACAGGTGGTCAAGTTCCTGTGATCGGTTCTGATTTTTGCTTCGAGATGCTCGAAGTGGGCCGTCAAAAAAGTTCCAAATCCAATCGCGACGTCACTTTCATTGAAGCGGACGCCCAAAACCTTCCCTTCGAAGACAACCAATTCCAAGTCGTCTCTGCGGCATTTGGCCTCCGCAATGTTGCCAGTACTGACCAAGGTCTTAAGGAGATGACTCGAGTGTGCAAGCCTGGCGGCCAGGTGGCGATACTCGAGTTTTCGGTCCCACGGTACCAGCCAATCAAAGGAATGTACGGGTGGTACTTTAAGAATGTTCTGCCACGAATCGGGCAATTCATGGCGAGAAATGATTCAAGTGCTTATAGTTACTTACCTGACAGCGTCGGTGAGTTTCCCTGTTACGAGAAATTAACCGAGCGGATGCTGGCTGCTGGGTTGTCGACTGCCAAGTTCTATCCGCTCACCTTTGGGATTGCGACACTTTACCTCGGCACCAAATAAAGTCAGAGGACCATCAGGTAAGTTGGGAGTGGTGAAAATGAGCGAGCATCCAGTTGTTGTCGCGGTTACCGGGGCCAGTGGTGTCGTCTATGGGCAGCGATTGCTGGAGGTCTTGCTCCAGTCAAATATTGAGGTTCATTTGACAATCAGTGAGTCGGTAAGGGTGGTGGCGGAGCACGAACTTGGACTTGAAATTGATTTAAAGAATTTTGAGGTTAAGCAACTCCTTACGAGTTGTTCGTTGCCGTCGGAGGCGACATCCAAGTTAACCTATCACCATTGCAAAGATTTTATGACACCGATTGCCAGTGGTTCCTTTAAGACCCGCGGGATGGTGGTTTGCCCCTGCAGTGGTGGAACGCTTTCTGGGATTGCGACAGCGGCAAGTCGGAATCTGATTCAACGTGCCGCCGATGTGCATTTAAAAGAGAGGCGGCCGTTGGTTTTGGTGCCGCGGGAAGCACCATTGTCGTTAATTCAGATCGAAAACATGAAGATTGCTTGTGCCGCAGGGGCCACGATTCTACCGGCCTCTCCAGGTTTTTATCACGAAGCAAACTCGGTCAAGGACCTGGTAGATTTTGTGGTAGCCCGAATCGTCGATCAACTCGGAATAGAATGTGACTTGGTCAAGCGGTGGGGGAGCGATTAAGGCCTGCGGGAATAGGACCGAAGGTTGCATGGTCGGATAGGTTTTGTTGATTCCCATTGTCGGAGAGGTGGGATTTCTGGACGTCTACTTGGTTGGAACATTTGTACAACAAAATAAAAAAACTGCTGGAGATGATTCGCTTCAGCCATACGATTTTTGCCCTTCCGTTTGCTTTGCTGGCGGCGGTCATGGCTTGGGTTGCGCCAGCCCCTACAGTTGTCATCGAATTTCGTTGGAGCCACCTCCTTGGTATTTTGGTTTGCATGGTTGGAGCCCGAAGTGCAGCCATGGCATTCAATCGGCTCGTCGATCGTTTTATTGATGCGGAAAATCCCCGGACGGCGAACCGACACCTACCTTCCGGCGATTTAACAGTGACGGCGGTGGTCATTTTTACCATAGTTTCGACAGTTGTCTTCGTGGGTGGAACTTGCTTGTTTTTGCCGAACTATCTGCCCTTGGCCGTCTCGTTACCAGTTTTATTTGTGCTCTTTGGTTATAGTTACACGAAACGTTTTACATCACTAGCACATTTCTGGCTTGGTTTGGCTCTGATGCTCGCTCCCATTTGCGCATGGCTGGGGGTGAGAGGGTTAGCGGTTATCGAAGACCCATTTGATGTGATGCCGGCGGTCGGGCTTGGCTTGGCCGTGCTGTTTTGGGTTTCTGGTTTCGATATGATCTACGCCTGCCAAGATTTTGAATACGATCGAGAAAAGAAGTTAAACAGTATTCCCGTTCGGTTGGGGGTTGCGGGGGCGCTTCGTTTAGCAGCAATTTGTCACGCCCTGATGATCGTTTTGCTAATTATGATTCCTGTCATGCACCATTGGGTCGGTCCGGAACTTGGGTTGGGCTGGGTTTATTGGTTAGCGGTTGCATCCACCGCTGCCCTGTTGATTTATGAGCACCGGCTGGTTCGTCCAGATGATTTGACCCGGGTAAATATGGCGTTTTTTAATGTCAATGCGATCGTAAGTGTTGGGTTGCTGGTGGCCGGTACGCTTGATTTACTCGTTATTTAGGTGTTCCCTGAACGGTTAAAACAGAGGACGAGGGCGATCTCACGTGGACAACATTAGGCCCGCAAAATAAAATCAGTAGCATGATCGCTTAATCAATAACCAGAGTTCGGCAGTCGCTTGATCTGGGCAACGATCGTGATGACAGCCAGCATTTGGTCTCGTGGAGTTCCACCAAAGGTCCATGCTCAGACCAGTTCAAAGTTTAATAACGTAAAAAGTAAGAACGACATGATTTATACGGTTGATCCGCGACTTAAAACTATTCGTGACAAAGTCGAATCAGGCGAGCGCCTGACGCTGGACGACGGTTTGTTGATGTACGATCCGGCAATTCCTGTTAACGATCTTGGGCAAATAGCGAATCTTGTCCGAGAACGCAAAAACGGAAACGCGGCTTATTACAATATCAATGCACATCTTAATGCGACCAATGTGTGCGTTTATCGGTGTGTCTTCTGTGCCTTTCGCTCCGATCTTCGCAGCGATAAAGGGTATGCGATGTCAGACGAGCAGATCCTAGCTCGTGGACAAGAAGCGACCGATAACGGCTGCACCGAAATTCATGTTGTTGGTGGATTGCACCACCAGCGCAAGTACGCTTGGTATCGAGACATGATTTCTCTATTGCACGAGAACTATCCCAAGCTCCACCTGAAAGCGTGGACGGCGGTTGAGATCAACTGGTTTGAGTTTTTGGAAAAACGACCGACGGCTGAGATTCTTCAAGAGCTTAAAGACGCTGGCATGGGAAGTATGCCTGGCGGTGGCGCGGAGATCTTTCACCCCGAAGTTCGTGACCAAATCTGCGAACACAAAGCTGACGGGAATAATTGGATCCACATTCACCGAACAGCACATCAGCTCGGTATTAAGACCAACTGCACGATGCTATACGGTCACGTCGAAAAGCCGCTGCACCGGGTCGATCACCTGATCCGTCTGCGAGCCCTTCAGGATGAGACCGGTGGTTTTCAGACATTCATTCCGTTGGCCTTTCATCCTGAGAACACGGGTTTATCCCATATTAAGAAACCGACGGCTCTTGATGATCTGAGAACAATTGCAATCAGTCGCTTGATGCTGGACAACATCGACCACATCAAAGCTTATTGGATCATGTTGGGGATTGGCACGGCTCAGACCGCGTTGTCTTACGGTGCCGATGATCTTGATGGTACGGTTCGACATGAATTGATTTATCACGATGCGGGAGCAACGACGCCAGAATTCCTGTCGGTTGAGAAACTGCAACACCTCATCCGTGAGGCAGGCCGCGATCCGATCGAGCGAGACACGATTTACCGAAAAATCGTGCGCGATGAGAATGATTTTAAGAACTGGAGTCTCGGCGAGGAAATCACCGTTGCCGTCTAGTGGCGTGGTGTATCCGGGAACAATATTCTGGTGGGCGAACTGACGACAATCGGCGCCATCTCATGGCCTTCACTGAGCAAACTGCCTTCAGTGGGGACTTCGGTCACGGCCACCCCGAGATGTGCCTGAGAATTCGGTTTGCGATGGTCTCAAGATCTTGTTTGCAGAGATTGAGTTGATCAGGATGTTGACAAAAACAAAGGCTGGTGCGATTGAGCGACAACCTTTTAAGTTCTTTGATGATTCGAGTATCCCGTCGTTGTTAACCGACATCACTGAGGTCTAGGGCTTTACCGTAACGCGAGAAAACGAGTTGTCTCAAGCGACTGTAGGCTTCACTTTCCATTTCCGGATCTTTCGCGATCAATTGACGAGCGTCCTGCTGAGCTCGTTTTAATACTTCAGCATCTCGTATTAAATCGGCAATCATTAACGGTGGAAAGCCGCTTTGCTGGGTGCTGAATAAATTCCCCGGACCACGGATTTGAAGGTCAATCTCGGCTAAATCGAACCCATTGTCGGTATTTGAAAAGGCTGTCAAACGCTCGTTGGACTCGGGATCGTCGCTGGTGCTGAATGCACAGACATAACCCGGGTGATGGCCACGACTGACTCGTCCGCGAAGTTGGTGGAGTTGTGAAAGTCCGAATCGCTCTGAGGATTCGATGGTCATGATCGTCGCGTTGGGAACGTTAATGCCAACTTCGATGACACCGGTCGCAACCATGGCTTGTGTTTTTCCTGAAACAAAATTGGCCATCGCCGCATCTTTTTGTTCTGGCGATTGTCGGCCGTGGAGAACATCAAGCCGAAAATCCGAAAGCGGTCCGTTACTCAGCGATTCAAACATCCTTTCAGCGCTGCTGAGGTCGGAATCATCACCTGAGTCAACAAGCGGGGCGACGATGAAGCCTTGTCGTCCCTCCCCCAGTTTTTTTCGAAAGAACTCCCACCACTGGTCGCGAGTTTGTTCCTGACCGAGGTAAGTGTTGACTTTTTGTCCAACACCACTGGTTCGTTCTAGTGTGGAAACATCGAGGTCACCAAACAAAGTCATCGAAATTGTTCTGGGAATGGGAGTCGCCGTCATCACTAGATAATGGGGGTCGTGTCCCGATTGCTTCATCAGTGCTCTTTGACGAACTCCGAATTTATGTTGTTCATCAATGACGACCAGCCCCAGTTGCTGAAAGCGTAATTTTGAGGCGACTACGGCTTGGGTGCCGATGATGAGATCTACTTCACCTGCTTCGATCTGTTGAGCAATTTTTTTGCGTTGTGAAGTTTTAAGGCTACCAGTCCAGAGTGCTAACCGGACCCGACTGTTCTCAAGTAATTTGCTTAATGATTGATAATGCTGGCGGGCGAGAATCTCCGTCGGCGCCATCAAGGTGGCTTGATTTCCATGGGCAACTCCAAGCAACATCGCACACAGTGCGACCGCCGTTTTCCCACTGCCGACCTCGCCGTGAAGTAAGCGATTCATGGGGAAGTCTCGGCCCATGTCGGCGGCGATTTCGGCAAAGGCCGTTTTTTGTGAATCAGTTAATTCAAACGGCAGGCGGCCAGTGATTCTGGATCGGATTTTGGGTGTTAGCTCGAGGGCTGGAGAAACGTTTTCGGATTTGATTTTGTGACGGCGGATTGCCAACGCCAATTGCAAAATGAATAACTCCTGATAGACGAGGCGGCCACGAGCACTGTCGACTTCTTCCTGATTTTTGGGGGCGTGGATTTGGCGAATTGCGGTTTCAATTTCGCAGACGTCTGTTTTCTCTCGAAGTTCATCTGGAAAAGCCTCTTCAACTGTGGCCGCACACTCATTCACGGTTTGCGAGACGAGATCCCTCATTTGTCGTTGATTGATTCCGTCGGTCAACGAATAAATCGGTGACAGCTGCTTTTGGTCCTCGACGTTTTGATTTGCGTCGAGCCAAGTCGTTTTAGGATGGGTCATTTGGAATCGACCACCCGTCAGTTTGGCTTTGCCACGCAACAGGACTCTCTGGCCGATTTGGAATTTGTGAGAAAGGAATTGCTGATTGAACCAGACAGCGCGGAGAAATTGGTTCTCCTGTCGAATCAGGACGTAGAGGATGTGTTTCCCATTGCCAGTCACCGTTTGGTCAATGTCGTCCACGACGCCGAGAACACTGGCCAGTTGTTCAGCTTCCAGTTCCACGATTTCATGCAGTTGAGTAAAGTCCTGATAGGATCGTGGAAAAAAGAAAAGCAAATCGGCAGCGGTTCTCAGGCCAAGTTTCTCAAGCAGTTGAGCTCGACGTGGGCCTACGCCGTTGAGTGCCTGAACGTGCTGAGTCAGTTTCTCGATTGCAGATCGCTCGTTTTCTGAGGGCGGCAGCGAGGCGTTCTCGGGGATCGCATCAGGAGGGGTTGCGTCCGCTTCAGAGCGGTGAGGTGTTTTTTCGTGATCAGGAGTTGCGTCGGCCATACTTCATTTTGTGCCGATGCGTCAAAAAGAGACAGTGGGTAAGAGGAGGCCAAAGTCTTGGATTACAGGTATTTTTGATAGGCCGCCACGGCTAACCCATCCACACGATCATTTTCTTCGTGGCCGCTGTGCCCTGCGACACGGGTATATTTGACATGGTGACGCGACAATTGGGCGTCGAGTCGTTTCCAGAACTCTTCGTTTTTGATGGGGACGAGTTTTTTGCCTTCTTTTCGCTTCCAGCCATTGGATTTCCATTTGGGCATCCATTCGGTCATCCCTTTGCCGACATAGACGCTATCGGT
Source organism: Mariniblastus sp. (assembly GCA_029247405.1). Lineage (GTDB taxonomy): Bacteria > Planctomycetota > Planctomycetia > Pirellulales > Pirellulaceae > Mariniblastus. Next base: position 8,381 of record JAQWLH010000198.1, on the reverse strand, counting down.
GAATAACTCAACGCCGCAGGGACGCTTCAGAGTTGCCAGGCCCTGAATGACCGCCTCAAGCTCCATTTGGTTATTGGTGGTTTGTGCTATGCCGCCTGATTTTTCGATCTCTTTGCCCGAGGCGAGATGGCGGAGAATGAATCCCCAGCCGCCCGGTCCAGGGTTTCCGCTACAGCCGCCATCGGTGAAAAGATAAACTTCAATTTCTCTGGTTGATTTGTTCACGGTGTAATAAACGTTAGAGCGGGTGAGTTATGGGTAACAAATATAATGTGGTAGTTCATTATTCTATCGCGAGGATCCATAAGATCTATGAGTTGTCTCCAGACCAGACGTTTTGTCATTGGCGACCCGCGTAAGATCGAAAGTGGTGGTAATTTATCTCTCTAAAATCAAGAGCAGCCATGCCTCAAATTAAAAGGTTGGCGGTGTCAAATATTAGTTACCGGCAGGTGACGAATTTTCATCGTTCAGTTGATCGACGGGTGTTTCTGCCCCTTCATCATGATCCACTTCGGGGGCAGGCGGGGTGGGGGTCAAATTCGCCCGGGCAAAATCGACACGTTGGCTTTTGGTCAGTTCGTCGATGCTTTGTGAGATTTCGGAGTTGATTTTTGGGATCTTTTTGAAGATCCACGGGATCGTCACCGTGAAATGACTTCCCTTTCCGACCTCCGATTCAAGTTCAATCCGTCCCCCTAGCAGAATGCAGAGTTCTTTGACGATTGAAAGTCCGAGCCCTGTTCCTGAAACCTCCCGCGTCAGGGCGTCACCCCCAAGTGCCGAGGGGCCTTGTCGAAATTTTTCGAAGACAATGGCTTGGTCAGATTCGGCGATTCCTACGCCGGTGTCGCGCACTTGAATCTCAAGCTGCTGATCACCTCCTGCGCCGATTCTTCTGGCGATTACGTTGACGCGTCCACCTTCGGGGGTAAATTTGATTGCATTGGAGAGCAAATTGGTGAGGATTTGACGAACTTTGATTTTGTCCTGTTCCATCTCGGGCCAATTTTCGTCGGCCTCATAAACCATTTTGATCGTCTTGGAATCAGCTAGAGTCCGCACCATCTCGCAAAGCTCACCGATCAACTGATGGATTTTAAACGTGCTCGGTTTGACCTCCATCTTGCCCGCTTCGAGCTTGGCCAAATCAAGGATGTCGTTAATCAGGTCCAGGAGTAAGCGACCGGAGTTGCGAATGTTGGCGGCAAATCGAACTTGTTTGGATTCGAGGCCTTTGGCGGATTCGAGGATTTCGGAGAACCCAATGATGCTGTTGAGCGGGGTGCGGAGTTCGTGACTCATGTTGGCCAAGAACTCACCTTTCACCTGATTCATTTCATAGAGCTTTAAGTTCAACTGAGCCTGTTCGTCAACCTTACTGTCGAGATCTTGATTGGCGTTCTGCAACGCAGTTTGCGTATCCATCAGGTGACGAAGCATTCGGTTGAAGGATCGAGAAAGCTCCTCAAATTCATCACCCGTGTCTACATTAGCTCGAACGTCCATTCGGCCATGACTCACCTCTTCTGTTACATCACGAAGATGAGCCAGTGGTTTGACAATGAACCAACGCACGATCATCCATAGTAAACCCATTGAACAAACGGCAGTCACGATGGCCACAGTAATCAGAATGGCACGATTTCGGGAAATCGCACCTTGGATGATTTCGGTGTCCAATTCGATCCGCAGAAACATGGGCGGAACCATCGAAAACTTCTCCAGATTCAGTTGAGCCTCGGTCTCACTGTCATTGGCATTGGGAAGCAGGCTATTGGTAATCTCTTCAAGTCGTGGGAATTGTTGGGGATCTTTCGCAAACGGTAAATGGCATTCAAAGCATTCTGTTTGTGATTTAAAGATCAGAGGAACGTAATAAAAGTATTTCTGACTGTCCGAAAGGTCTTTGCCATACGTCAGGTCTTTGTCTTCGTTTTCATCTTCGCCAGGGTTTGCCGCCAGGATCGCTGCCAATTTCTTTTCGTAGACTTCTTTGTCCAGCTCAAATGCTGAGGCAGCTTCAATTTCATTTTGTACTTTTTGCTGTACCTTGGCTTTCGTGATCAAGCTTTCGAGTGTTCGAATTTCTCGTGGATTGGTGGAAACAATTGGATTCAGTTGTCGCCGGCTGATGGTGTCATCAAGCACGATCACGTCGGCTCGGTAGGGGATCGACGGCGGTTCGGCGGCAAGTTCTTCAAACAGAAACTCGGCGGCATTTCCTGCGAGGTTCTCCAAATGTGTTCGCAGGATGAAGTCAGAGGTTAGCCCGTGGGCCTGGTCTTTGGTGTTTTTGCGAATCAAATTTTCAGTGACTTGGTTGACAGACCAAAACGAGCCCGTGATGAGTGCAAGCATCAGCGCGCCGAACCAGATACGGATTTTCCGTTCGAGGCTGGACTTTCCAATTACGCTGGTGATGCCTTTGTAGGCCATGTTGAATCGGCTTTCGACGAGTTCGTGGTGAATCGTTATTGTAGAACTGTCGAGTTGACCAAGCCAGAGTGATTGCTGACAAAGAAATGCGAGACTCTAAAGCATGTCCTGCGGGTCAATGTCAACGATCCATTGGACCTCGTCGATTGATTTGATTTTTGTTTGGGCGTGTCGAATCACTTTCTGTATTTCGTTTTCCCCCATTGAGCTCAACAGCATGTGAAAACGAAATTTTCCACGAAGTTTTTCAACCGGTGCAGTTGAGGGACCTAGAACGGAGACCCCTAAATCAAGCGCTTCGGCACTGGCTTCGATTTCTTCAGCGATGTGATCTGCCATTTGTTCAGCTTTGGAGAGAATCTCACTACGAATGACGATTCGGGCAAGGAAGCCGAATGGCGGGTAAGCAAATTCTTCCCGCTGAGGTAATTCACCCGCGGCAAAACCAATGAAATCGTGTCGCGTTGCGGCCTGGATTGCGTTGTCACCCGGGCAAAAAGTTTGAACCAAAACTCTTCCTCCTTTTTCGCCACGGCCCGTTCTCCCGGCGACCTGAGTGACCAATCCAAATGATCGTTCTGAGGCACGAAAGTCAGGCAAGTGAAGCGCCGTATCCGCATTGATGACTCCGACGAGTGTTACATTTGGGAAATCCAGGCCCTTGGCGATCATTTGCGTGCCGAGGAGGATTTTTGTTTCACCGCTACGAAATTTAGCCAGTGCTTTTTCATGGCTACCAGGCTTCCGCATGGTGTCGGTGTCCATTCGCATGATCGGCACGTCGGGAAACATGGCGGCAACGGTGGATTCGAGCCGCTGCGTTCCCAGTCCTGAAAAACGAATCGATGGATTCTTGCATTCAGAACACCGTTTGGGTTCTGGGATTTGGTGATCGCAGTAATGGCAAACTGCTTTGTTGCCTGAAACGTGGTGGGTTAGCGGAATCGAACAGTCAGGGCAAGTTTCCACGTGGCCACAAGACGGGCATTGAATTCGGGTAGAGAAACCTCTTCGATTAAGCAGCAAGATGACTTGTCCATCGTTTTTGATTGCCTGTGTAATTTCCTGCCGCAGTTTCTGGCTGATGGGGCCAAACCGTTTCATTCCTCCAAAATCGACACGCAGATCAATTGTCGCGACATCGGGTAGAGGTAGATCGAGCACACGTTTTTTGAGTGAGAGTGTTTCGTAGGTCCCCTTCTCTGCCCGGTGCCAGGTCTCCAGTGAGGGAGTGGCCGAACCGAGGACGAGGGGAATGTTCTCGTTTTTTGCTCGCCAGTCAGCCACATCACGAGCATGATACCTCGGTGCTTTGTCCTGTTTAAATGAGCCGTCGTGTTCTTCGTCCAATACGACCAAGCCAAGGTTTGGAGTTGGGGCAAAAATAGCACTCCGAGCTCCAACGATAACTTGAACATTTCCGGCTGCAATTTGTTGCCAGTGCCAAGCGCGTTGAGCTGCGGTCAAGTGCGAATGCAACACGGCAACTCGGTCAAATCGGGCTCTAAACCGCTGGCGAGTCTGAGGGGTGAGGCTGATTTCGGGGACCAAAACAATGGCCTGGCGACCAAACTCAACAACTTTTTGGATTGCCCGGATGTAGACTTCTGTTTTTCCGCTACCGGTTACGCCGTGCATCAGGAAGGTGCGGTGAGTGTTGGCATCGATGTGTTGGGCAATCTCACCCAGTGCAGCTTCCTGCTCCGAGTTGAGCGTCAAATCCGCGATGCGTTTTTCACGTGGAATCTCGTGGGTCTTTTGTTGGACCCGACGACTGCTCGATGCGATCAGGCCTTTTTTTCGAAGTGTTGAGATTGGACCTTGGGTGCAGCCAACGGTTTCGGCCAATTCACGAGGGGTCCAGTCTTGGACGCTGCTGCAGAGTGTCGTCAAAATTGATTTTTGAAGCTTGGAAAGCTTGAGTGTGTCCAATTGCTCCGCAACACCTTTGGCAGGACTGATGAACGTCATCTCACGCGTGCCGGAATTGTTTCGGACTCCGGGTGGAATGATCGTGTCGATGACCTGCCCTAGTGGGCAGAGGTAATAATCACTGATCCAATGAGCCAGTCTCAATAACGCTGGATTGATAAGAGGCTTGGGGTCCAAAATGGATTCGATGGGTTTGAGTCGTCCCGGGTTGACCGTTTTTGCCAATTCGTGGAACGCTCCAATGACATCGATGCAGTAGCCTGTCATTTTTCGATTACCACGACCAAGGGGAACCTGGACTCGCACCCCCGGTTTAACAGAACTTTCCAGTTTTGCGGGAATTGAATAGTCGTAGGGCCCAAAAGGAGCGCCGGAAAATACGATTCGCGCAGCAAGCCAATCGTCCTGATCATCGAGTTGCCAGGGTTGTGGCTGGACGTTGAAGAGTGATTGCTGATCCATATCTCACCAACATATCAGATAACGGTGACACGTTGGGTCCGCTGTATTGAAGAGCTGGACCCCCGCGTAGAATGCGAGGTCAAGTTGTGTTAGAACCGAGTTGAGCCGTAATATTTTTTCAAATGCGTGGGGCTGGACATGCGAATTGGTGTTTTTGGCGGATCATTTGATCCCATTCATCTCGGACATTTGATTTTGGCCGAAAATTGTCGTGAGCAGGCAAATTTAGATCAGGTCCTATTTATTCCTTGTGCCGTCAGCCCTCATAAAAAAGATGGGGCTCATAGTACGTCGCGGCAACGGATAGAGATGATTGAGTTGGCGTTGAGTGGTCACGAGTCGTTCGTGCTGTCCAAGCTCGAAATTGACCGAGGAGAAATCAGTTATACGGTTGATACGTTGTCCGAACTTCTTGCCGCCCACCCAGACGATGAGTTGTTTCTGCTTATGGGAGATGATTCGCTGGAAAGTTTTCCAAACTGGCGAGAGCCAAAAAAGATCGTCGAGCTGGCGACACCCCTGGTGGTGAATCGACCGGGATCAGGGAACGTGGATCTTTCGGTGCTCGAGAGTTATGTTGACCAAGAAAGATATAAGTTGTTCCAGTCGATGATAATCTCAAGCCCCCGGATTGAAATCAGCAGTAGTCAAATTCGAAAGAGGGTTCGAGATAACCAAAGCATTCGCTTTTTGGTGCCCAGATCGGTTGAGAAATACGTTGAGACACAAAAACTGTTTACGGGGAATTGATGATGCTCAAGTATAAAGATTTTGTGCCTAAGGAAATTGTTGCTCCGGGGTTTCTTAATCCTGGCGAACACGAATCGTTTGAGGAGGCTCTCAACGCTTGCAACCAATGGTTACTTCAGAATTCTCAGATCAAACTGATTAGTTTAGAGACCGTGGTGCTGCCCAATATTTGGAGCCGCTGGGAAGAAGGTTCTGCCGATGCTTCCATTGGAACCAGTGGCGATACGCCTAGCCGCTGGCATCAGTTTTTGAGGTGTTGGTATCACGAAGGTTAACTTGGGTCGACTGGAGACCCGTCCCTTCGGGGGAAATCCCGGACACGCTGCCTTTCTCATCGGGGCATTGGTTCTTAAGCAACTCTACGAGCTGTTTCTGGGTTCTTGGTCAGCTTTGAATTAACTGAAGAAAGCATCGGTTCCTCAGCAAATGCTTTTTGCAAACGGTCCAATTGTTCAGCTGACGTCAGCGCCAGATCCATGAAAAGAAACTTTTTGCTGGAGAATTCGCAAACCCCGCCGCCGGTACCACCAAAATAATCGTAACGGACTTGGTAACCGAGTTTCTCGGCGAGACAAACTAATTGGTCAATCTGTTCAATCGTACTCATTGCTTCCTTGCTAATGGAGAATTGTTTGACGTGATCATTAACGCAGACTTTGCAGGCGAGGTTGAATATGCTTGCGACAAACATGGGATTCACTCGCCTTGATTGCGTTGTGGGAAAGGCTTGTCTTTCAGTCAATGCTGATGACGCTTACCCAAGCGGATTATATGGATATCTGGTAGAGCAGCCCAGATGAATCGGACGATACTTTTTGCGTTGCCTAATGTCGAGGAACAACAAGCATTTTAAACGCTTGAAGTTCGATCCGGCAAGATTTTCGAAAGCACCTGAGTAAACGAGGTAGTTTGCGCCGCCCTGAAGGAACGTTGGGTGGCTGCGGAATGCTTAAGATTTAACGACCAAGGAAGGATTCGCAGTGAGCGAGTGCCAGCAAAAAGAAATTCATCAGCTTCAAGACGAAATTACTGCCCTCAAAAAGCGACTGGATCAAAGCCAGCGAATGACGGCTCTTGGGGAGCTCGTTAGCACGACCACTCATGAATTCAATAACGTTTTGATGACGATCATCAATTACGCCAAAATGGGAATGCGTCACGAAGACAAAGAGACCCGTGACAAGGCCTTTGCCAAGATTAACAAGGCGGGAATGCGTGCCTCTAAGATCACCAATGCAGTTCTTGGGATGGCTCGCAATCGGAGCGAGCATTTTGAGCTAACCGACGTCGCAAAGCTGATAGATGAGTCGATGGTTTTGCTCGAACGAGAAATGCAGAAATATCGAATTTCGGTCGATATGCAGATCGACGATGTGCCAGAAATTTCAGCCATCGGTAATCAAATCCAGCAGGTCTTGATGAACCTTTTGATCAACGCCAGACAAGCGATGAGTGAAGGTGGTCAGTTGGTGATCAAGCTCCAGCAAAATACGGCTAACCATACCGTCGACTTGAGTATTCGTGATTATGGTCCAGGTATTCCGCAAGACAAATTGCGTCGGATTTTTGATCCCTACTACACGACGAAATCTGGTCCCGATGAAACTGGCAAAGGTGGAACTGGCGTCGGCTTAGCGACTTGTAAGAATATTATCGAAGCCCACGGTGGCAAGATTCGGGTCGAGAGCAGCGTTGGCAAGGGAACTAATTTCACGCTGATGTTTCCGATGGAAGTTCAGAAATCTCCTGTTCCCATGGCACGTGGGATCGCAGGTGCAGTTTCACAAATTAATGCTGCAACCCAAGCAACCGGCAATGTGACACATTGATCTGAGGCTGTGGGGAGAAGAACACGATTGCAGAATCGCTGGAGCAGTTTTCTCTGTGCAGAAGGCTGCTCTACTTTTGCCAATGTGCCTCAAGGTTCATTGAAGATTCTGACGGACTGGCTGGATTGGAAATTCTCGGGAGGCAGCTTCTTGGGAGCGATCGCATTTTGAGTGTTGTTGGTAGTTTTTTCATCGAGCATCTACCCGAGTTCGAGTGGGGAAGAGGCCGAAGAGGTGAAGCCTAACGTTTTGTTTGGCACTTCTTGCAAAAAAAAGTAGCTCGCTGGGACTGCACAATTCGGGCAATTTTTGTTTGGTTGCAGCTCGGGCATGTTGTTCCCTCCTGATCGTAAACGCGATGTTCGTTTTGGTAACCGCCTTGATCATTGAGGGCGTTGCGATAGGTGCCATCGGAAAGCGTTGAGCCCTCGTATTCAATCGCTTTTTCTAAAACTTCGAGCATGAAATTGTAAATCAGATTCCACCGTTTTTTGCTGATTCGATCGCAGCGTGTTTGCGGATGCACGCCAGCGAGGTGCAGGATTTCAGAAGCGTATAAATTTCCGATTCCCAGAACTGCTGATTGATCCAGCAAGGCGACTTTGATCTCGCGGCGGCTTTTGTTAAACCGGCCGGGGAAATCTTCAAACGAAACCTTCAGTGCATCGGGGCCGAGTTTCCCATCGGTGAGTTTGGTTTCATATTGCTGGGGCGAAAGTAAGGTCACGTTGCCAAGTCCTCTGCGGTCCCAAAAAAGTAATTTTTTGACTGGGCACTTCTTAAGCTGCAAGCTAAACCGCAGATGCTCTTTTGTCGGCGGTTGGGCGATTAGCACCAGTCCTGTCATTCGTGGTTCAAAAATCAAACGGTCATCCGTCTCAAATCGAAGGACAACTCGCTTGCCAAGTCGATCGACACTGGTGATCGTCTTGCCTTCAATTCGTTTGTTGAGTCGGTCGATTCGGGGAG
>JAQWLH010000191.1 GCA_029247405.1 Mariniblastus sp. | reverse complement strand
GACCACTTCCAAAAATCGCTTTACACAATTGCAAATCATGACCGCTTCAGAAGTTGTAGTCGAAACCAAAAACCTTACCAAACGGTACGGTGAATTTACCGCACTTGATGATCTATCGATTGCGATATGCCGAGGCCAGATCCTTGGTTTCATTGGTCCTAACGGCGCTGGAAAAACCACCACGATCAAAATTCTAGTTGGGCTGTCGAGGCCAACCTCTGGATCCGCTACGATCGCGGGCGCCGATTGCGTCAAAGACTCTCGGCGAATTCGAAAATTAGTCGGTTACATGCCCGACAAATTTGGATCTTACGACAATATGCGAGTCGTTGAGTACCTCGACTTTTTTGGGGCTGCATTTGGAATTAGTCGTCGCGAACGTCGCAAACGGATTGATGAAGTTTTGGAGACAACTCAATCAACCTACATGAGAGACCGGTACGTCGAAAGTTTAAGCCACGGCATGCAGCAACGAGTCGGCATCGCAAGAACATTGCTTCACGACCCTGAGGTATTGATCTTTGATGAACCAGCCAACGGCTTGGACCCTGAAGCTAGAATCGAAATGCGCCAAATCCTGCTCAATCTGGCAGAGATGGGAAAGACATTGATCGTCACCAGCCATATCCTTCCTGAGCTTTCACGAATTTGTGACCAAGTCGCCATCATCCACGGGGGAAAACTTCGCGCCGCGGGATCACTTGAAGACATCACTCGACAAGTCAATCAACGTCGGATGGTTGAGGTACAATTGACGATTAGCGGCCAGCTTGAGTCAGCCGCAGGATTGATCAAAAATCTAATTGAAGCTGACGCCGAAGTAACAACCTCTGCGACCGAATCCATCGTTCGTTTCATGACCGGAGAAGGTGAGAAGAAGCTTGAACAGATCCTGTCAGTTTTAATTAAAAACGACATTGGAATCAGTCAATTCTCCGAAATAGCAGGTGACCTCGAAGACGCTTTCTTGATGGTAACTCGTGAAAGCTCGGGCCGTCCAGGCGAGGAACGCCCGAAGCCATCCTCCGGCGAGGAACAGTCGATGCCCGAAGCATCGAAAAAGGGTAATTCATGCTGATCAACAATCCGATTATCAATCGCGAATTGATTGGCCTGCTTCGCACCAAAAAGGCGCTGGCGATGTTGATCGCTACCGCAGCCGTGTTTGCCCTTTTGGTCGTTGCGCGCTGGCCGACCAACTCGGTCGTTGGTCGTTCGGGAGCACAATCCCGCCAAGTCTTCCAGCTGTTTGGCTACGGTCTGCTGACCTTGATGATCTTGATGGTCCCCGTATTCCCAGCCACTTCGATTGTGCATGAGCGCATCAAAGGGACTATGGCGTTGTTGCTCAATTCTCCCATGAGGCCTTTGCAAATTTATCTAGGCAAACTCATTGGGGTCATGGGTTTTGTGATTCTGTTACTACTGATGAGCGTTCCTGCGGCAGCTGCATGTTATGTGATGGGCGGCCTTTCGTTTACTGGTGACGTCTCCCGTCTTTATGGGGTGTTGGCCTTGGCATGCCTTCAGCTCACCACGCTGGGACTCCTCGTGAGCACGTATTCGAATTCAACCGATTCAGCACTCCGCATGACCTTTGGATTTGTTTTGATCGTTGTTGTCATCGCATTAATCCCCAATTTCTTTTTTCAAGGCACCGGTGATGTCTCTTTCGGTGAGCTGGGAACTCGACTCTTGGATTTCTCTGGTGCAATTGCCAGTTTCGACCTCAGCAAAATCACCAACAGTTTTGGAAGTGCCTTGATGGGATTGATGAAATGTGTTGGTACAAAACTGCGATTCTTTTCGCCGATACCAGCTGTCATGGAAATACTTGGGCACGCCGATCTCACCAACAAGGGCCTGATCGTTGAGCTAGGGGCTCCCTTTAAGTATATGGTTTATTCCGGGTTGAGCATTCTCCTGTTCGCCTACATGACAATTCGGCGACTGAACTATTCGATGTTTGACCGAAGTCGCGCAGCCGGCGTCATCACTGATGATCGCACGGCGGGTCAAAAAGCGGTTCGCAGGGCATTCTTTTTGGTGGATCCCCAGCGCAGGAAAAATGGAATTGGGCCGCTCACTAATCCGGTGATGGTCAAGGAGTTTCGTTGCCGTAAGTTCGGCCGATCGCATTGGTTGATGAGAATTGTCGCGGCCACTGCGCTGATCTCACTTGGGCTTACCTTTCTGACAACCACCGCCTCCATGGACTGGGGTGTTGAATCCATCGGCGGAATCATTGTCGTTCTCCAGATGGCAATCATTGGCTTGTTTACGCCAAGCCTCGCCGCCGGTTTAATCAGCAGCGAACGAGAGTCCGGAGGGTGGGATCTCCTCAGAATGACCCCCATGTCGGCGATGAAAATTGTTCGTGGCAAATTGATGAGCGTCGTTTGGACTTTGCTGATGGTGCTCGCGGCGACACTGCCTGGCTACTTGGTCATGGTTTGGATCAAGCCAAGTATCCAAGGCCAAGTCATTCAGGTGATGATCTGCTTGATTTTGATGTCCGTGTTTGCGGTGTTTTTGAGCGCGGCGGCAAGTAGTCTTTTCAAAAAGACAGCAACGGCAACAACGGTCGCGTACGGTGTGCTTTTGATCGTGTGTGCCGGAACTTTATTAATTTGGCTTGGTCGCGACGCGCCATTTGGGCATGCCACAGTGGAACGGGCGTTGTCAATCAACCCAATGGCCGCTGCACTCAGTGTGATCCAAACTCCGGGATTCACTCAGTACAACCTGCTTCCCACTAACTGGTGGGTCACGGGAGCCATGTCCCTGATTTTGCTAACTGTACTCGTGGTTCAAACCATTCGACTTACGCGTCCAAGATGAGTTTATTGATGAAGCAGCGTCCTACACCCTTAAACTTGCGTCATTTATTCATTTGGACGCTCGTAATCTTGGCACAAATTTCATCAGCAAAAGATTTGCCAGCTCAAAAAACCGCCCCGCCAAAGTCGCTTGAAATCTCCAATTTATGGCTCGATGAGATGACGATTGAGGCGGTGCCGCCAACCTACCTCATTAATGATGCTTACCTCTCGCTTTGGCTGGCGTCACTAAAAAGTACCGAAATTGATCTAAGTCAGGAACTGGTTGCGACCCTAGAACAAATACACAAGAAGGGTGTCGACCAAACGGCAATTTCAAGTGAGATCCGCAGCTTACTTTCCCCAGACAACCACCACACGATGAATATGGCACTCGCCAGTCTACTGGTTTCCCTCGATGACAAGGAATCTGCCAAACTGCTTTTCGAGTTACTTCAGCCGGGGAGAATCGAACTCTCACAAATCATTGAGCCCGCACTCGCCAACTGGAATTTTGAGCCAATCAAACCGGTTTGGAGACTTCGGCTGAAGGAGCAAAAGATTCGTCGCACCCATTTGATATTAGCAATCAAGAACTTGGGCGACGTTCGAGATAAACCTTCAACCGCAGCACTTAAAGCTCTCGCGCTGGACCGAAGTCAATCTTCGGCTATTCGCATGGCAGCAGCCCGGGCCTTGGGCAATATCCATAACGGCAGCTTAACCCAAAACGCGCAAACGCTGGCGACTCGAACCGGGGCGCGGGGCATCATCGACCGACTTTGCGGCGTCGCCCTTCTCGGACGACATCAGTCAGATGCTTCAAACAAATTGCTTCAAAAGCTTTTGCTTGACCAGGAAGGCGCCGTGGCGGGTGCCGCGTGGCAAAGGTTGCTTGAGATTGATTCTTCATTGGCCGTTCCGGCAGCCGAAGCTTGCCATGACAACCCCGACCCTCTTGTTCGCCAACACGTGGTAACCTCACTGCATGAGCAGCCAACCAAGGATCGAATGAGCCTGCTCGGAAAAATGATCTCAGACCGCCACCCGGACGTTCGCACCCAGGCAAGACGTTCATTATTTCAGCTGGCTAACCAATCGGTCGAATTTGATGCACAAGCAAGGGCTGTGGGCATGAAAATTGTTACCGACCCGAATTCCAGTTTTCGAGGAATTGAACAAGCGTTAGTGCTGCTGGCGAGTCTTGACCACAAGCCAGTCGCCAATGCCGCTGTAGGCTTGCTTAATCACGACCACCCCAAAGTAATGATTGCCTCGGCGTGGGCTCTCCGCATCCTCCTCGTCGAAGAGACTTTTCCTGCCATGCTGCAGCGCGCCGAATCGGTCTCAAAGGTCTTGATCGCAGAAAAAATTAATCATCCGCTGTATTCGAAGTTCCATATGGATCAAGTTGCTCACCTCTACGATTCGTTCGGTGCTTCAAGTTACCAACCTGCCGAACAACTGATGCGAAAATTTATCCCCAAGCAGGTCTCCCTGCTAAACAATTGTCGACCGGCTGCAATCACAGCGATTGGAAAATTGAATCGAGGCAAATCAGAATCAGCACTCGTGAAATTGCTCATTGAGCGAATGAACGACCAGATTATTGCCCCTCCGGAGACTGAAGAACTTTGCGCAGCCTGTGCGATGGCACTTGCCCGAATGGGAGCTCAATCGGCCGTTGGTGATATTCAAAAATACTACGAGGGCACTCCGCCCGTTAGTGGACTTATCTACGCCGCTGCATGGTCGATTCGAGAATTGACGGGGAAAAATTTCCCGCCCCCCGCTTCACCGATTCTCAAGCAAGCCGGGTTTAACCTCGAGCCGGGGTATACTCGGATCAAAGATGCCGGAGGCGCTATTGATGTTGCCCCGAGCAACGAACAATAGTGGTTTAGCCGAGGCTTCATTTATAGCCTGTTTTAGCGCATCCCCCGATTCCATCATGGTTTGCCAATCCGCACAGGTACCAAGTAAACTGTAGTCTTAGAAAACTCTGTCTCAAGGATCCCTTCAATGCTTCGCCTAGTCGCACTGCTATTCATTTTCACGACGTCCTTCACGATCGTGCCAACGACAGCCAATTCCCAAGAAGACGGTTTTAAGTCAATTTTTGATGGAAAAACACTGGACGGATGGCGAGGAAAAAGGGGGGTTTGGAAAGTCAAGAACGGAATGATTGTCGGTGAGACGACCGCTCAAAAGCCACTGAAGCAGAACACGTTTCTTGTTTGGCAGGGTGGAGATTTAAATGATTTTGAATTGCGATTCAAATATCGGATTACCGGTGAAGGTTCAAACAGCGGAGTGCAATTTCGCTGCACTCAACGCCCAGATGGGCATCTTGTTGGCTACCAGGCCGATATTGATCGGGCAGGGCAGTGGCTCGGAATTATTTACGATGAAGCAACAGGACGGGGTGCCATCTGTGATCGTGGCGAGAAAGTCACCATCAATCAAGCTGGCGAACGAAACAAACAGCAAGTCGCTGACAAAGCTGATCTTTTTAAGGACGTGAACCTTGATGGATTTACCGACTATGTGATTCGAGCCGTTGGGAATCATTTGACGATCAAGGTCAATGGAAAGATTACAGCCGAATTGTTTGACGCTGAAAAAAATCATGCTGATGTTAGCGGAATCTTGGGACTGCAATTGCACACCGGCCCCCCCATGAAAATTGAATTTAAGGATATTCGGCTCAACCAAATCAAAACAGTTGCAGATGCGGACGGATTCAAATCAATCTTCGATGGCATCTCCCTCAATGGCTGGACAGGTGACGAAAAGCTATGGCGAGTTGAAAATGGTGCGATTGTCGGTCAAACCGATGAGGATACAAAACTTACGGCCAATCAATTCCTTGTCTGGAATCAAGGTGAAGTCGACGATTTCATTTTGAAAGCCAAGTTTCGAATCTCTGGAACTGAACGTGCCAACAGCGGAATTCAATACCGCAGCCAGCAAATTGACGGAGACAAGTGGCGGCTTTCCGGCTACCAAGCCGATATTGATCGTTCTGGAAAATTCATCGGTATTACTTATTCTGAAAAAACCAAGCGTGGAATTTTATGCAAAAGGGGTGAAAAAGTCACTCTGCGAAGTAAAAAAGATAAAACCGTTGAGCAAGTTTCCAACCCGGATTCGTTACTTGAGAAAATCAATCTGGACGGTTGGAATGAGATGGAAATCAAGGCCCAAGGAAATCATTTCATCACCAGCATTAACGGAAACATCACCTCCGAGGTCATCGACAATGACCCCGAAAAGCTATTGAAAAAAGGGCTGATTGGTCTGCAAATTCATGTTGGCCCGCCAATGAAAATAGAATTCAAAGACATGAAGTTAAAACGACTTCCATTAAGTGCCACCCAGGATAATGTTGCCACAAAAAAGATCGTCTTTATCGCGGGCAAACCCAGCCACGGCTACGGCGCTCACGAACACAATGCTGGCTGTCTTCTTTTAGCCAAGGCGCTAGAGTCAGCAGCGGAGGATCAGGGACTTCCCGTTATCACAACAGTTTACAAAAATGGCTGGCCTGCGGATCCAACGGCACTTGATAATGCTGATTCTGTTGTTGTCTATTGCGATGGTGGGGGACGGCATTTTTTACATCACAATGGGGAGGTGATGGACGATATCATGCGTCGCGGCGTCGGACTGGCCTGTATTCACTATGGCGTCGAAGTCCCCAAAGGGCCGTCGGGCCAACGTTTCCTGAATTGGATTGGCGGATATTTTGAAACAAACTGGTCCGTAAATCCGCACTGGGTCGCGAAATTTGAATCTCTTCCCACGCACCCCGTAACCCAAGGCGTAGGTCCATTTGAGATCAACGACGAGTGGTATTACCACATGCGATTCTCAAAAGAGATGACACGCGTCACCCCGCTCCTCTCAGCCATGCCCCCCAAAGACACCCTGTCACGAAAAGACGGGCCGCACAGCGGCAACCCAGACGTCCGCAAAGCCGTGCTGGAAGAGAAACAAAAACAACACGTTTCGTGGGCGTTTGAACGCGGTGATGGTGGACGGGGTTTTGGCTTCACCGGCGGTCACTATCACAACAATTGGCAAAACGACAACTTCCGTAAACTGGTCCTCAATGCAATTGTTTGGACCGCAGGTGGAAAGGTTCCAAAAAATGGGATCGAATCGGTAACTCCGACTGAGCTAGACCTAGAAGCCAACCAAGACTACCCAGAAAAGAAAAAGAAAAAGAAATAGCCAACGTTTCCATTCAATCAAAGTTAAGATGAGCTATTAAATTTTTGACGAACGCCAGTGCATTGATTTTGGCAAGGACCCTAAATCTTAATGAATGCAAAATCAAGCAAGACCGACGATTCATCGCCTCGCCCGAAAGGCAGGCGCCGACGCAAACGCAAACGCAAATTTCAGTTCATGGGGCTTCTGTCCCAAGAGAACTTACGATACCTCATGGGGCTGTTGCTAATCATTGGGATTGGTGGTTGGATCTACTACGCCACTCTCAATCCTCGCAAACCAAAATCTGCAGGCACATGGGCAAAAACCATTTTACCAACGGCGGATATCGACAGCCCCCCCACCCGCCAGTTTGAAAACGCCGAAACACAAGCCAAAGAAGAA
>JAQWLH010000190.1 GCA_029247405.1 Mariniblastus sp. | reverse complement strand
GGATTCGCAAGCGACTCTTCCCAAGGCTCCCGTTTCGCCACCCAATTCAATGTCCGCCCCCGAATTTGCCGGTGTTCGAGGGCAGAACCCTCAGACGTCTGGTGATGGGGGTAAACCAGTATCCAATCCGCGCCGGATCGGTGATGGGCAGCCTTTACCAAAAATCTACTCGCTAAGAGGTGCCAATAACCGACTTGCAACAGCTCGAAAACGTGGAGGATCAGTACGGACTGAGCGTGCTGTGGAGCTCGCCTTGAGGTGGTTAGCCAATAACCAGGCGGAAAATGGAAGTTGGGATCCACGAAAATCGGGTGCCGGCAATGAGACGAAGGTCTTTGGCCATGATCGAAACGGTGCGGGGGTCCAAGCGGAAAATGGAATTACTGCGTTGGCTTCGTTAGCATTTCTTGCCGCTGGCCATTCTCATCTTGAGGGGGGATACCAAACTGAAGTTAGGAAGAGTTTGGAATATCTAATCGGCTCGCAACATTCCAACGGTGATCTTTCAGGGGACGCGCGTTTGTTTGCCAAGATGTACTGTCATAGCATGTCACTGTTGGCTTTGAGTGAAGCACTTGCCATGACGGGGGATAAGCGACTTCACTCCGTGGTTCAGCGGGGAGTTAACTTTACGGTTGCCGCACAGAATGGCCGCGATGGAGGTTGGCGGTATCAACCAGGCGACCCCGGAGATATGAGTCAATTTGGGTGGCAGGTTTTAGCACTTCACAGTGCGAGACTTGGTGGTGCCGTCGTTCCGGAAAAAACGATGGAGCGGATGGAGTCTTTTTTGCAATCATGCTCTAGCGGTGTTGGAGGTGGGTTGGCTTCCTACCGGCCCAATCAGGGGCCAACGACTACGATGACGGCCGAAGCATTAATCTGTCGCTACTTTTTAAAACAAAACGTCGCACCGATGACGGTCATGGAAGCAGCTCGCAAGATCTCCACGGAATTGCCAACGCCCCATCACGTCAATCTATATTATTGGTACTACGGCACTCTGGCGATGTATCATGCGGGTGGAAGTGATTGGGAATTATGGAACACAGAACTAAAAAAGACGCTCCTCCCGCTTCAGAATCGTCAGGGAGAGGAGGCCGGTAGTTGGCCAGCCAACGGTCTTTGGGGAGGGTATGGCGGAAAAGTGTATTCAACCGCGATGGCGACCTTGAATCTCGAAGTCTATTACCGTTATCTGCCAGTCTTTCAGGAGTTAGCTGCTGCAAAAAGAGCCCCCAATGGATTCCGGCAAACGTCACGACGTTAACAGAAGCGTCTCACTCAAAGCCAACTAACAAGAAACTCAATGTTGGAGCGAAGAATGTTTGAGCATTCTGGGATCTCAGGGGCGATTGACATTTTTTCGCGTCGCCCGATATCCCCTTTTTTTTTAAATAGACAGTGTGTTCCCTAAGACTCATCACACGTTTCGACGTGCGAAAGTCAAAGGAATACGACGCTACTGCCTGACCCGATGTAGGCCACAAAGCAGAGACTGATGAAGGACCGGTGTTTGGTCGCGGCGGTCTTTGCCACTGAGGCTTCCACAGCTAGTTTCTATAGATCGTTGTAGGTGATTTCTAAAACCTTAAAGGTCAACGTACCCTTGGGGACGGCAATCTCTGCAGTTTCACCCTTTTTTTTGCCAAGTAAACCTCGACCAATGGGACTTGTAATTAGGTACTTACCGGCATCGTAATCTTCGTCACCGTCACCCACCAAGGTAATCTCTTCTTCGTCGTCTAGGTCAACATCGAGTACTTTTACCGTTGCGCCGAAAGCCACTTCATCCTGAGGGATTTGGCTTGGGTCGACGATTTGGGCACGCGACAAACGCGATTTAGATTCGTTGATACGAGCCATCAACAATCCCTGTTTCTCACGCTGGGCATGATACTCGGCATTTTCTTTCAGGTCGCCTTCAGCCCGAGCCTCTGCAATTGCTTCTGCGATCGCTGGCATTTGGATGTTTTCCATCTCGTGAATCTGAGCTTTACGTTTGTTGTAAGCTTCCTGGGTCATGGGCACACGCTCAACCACGTCAACTCTCCTCTGCGGCAACGGTCTCAACAAAAAAAATTGCGACCTGTTTCTTTAAAACAGGTCGCCTTACCAATCAGTTAATATTATTGAGCATTTAAGTCACCAAATCAACCGGTGTAACATCGGTTTTGAGGCCAGCAGTGGATTGGATTCGCGCAAATGTGACTGTGGAGAGCAACGAAGTTGCAACGTCCTTTGCCGTGTTTTGGAGCAAAAATAGACTGTGATTTCACAGCTTTGCAGGTTTGAGTTAAGCATGCTTACAACTCAAACTGGAACGTTCGACTTGCTAATCGCCAAATCCGTTGTCCCACGGTTTGTGATCCAGTTCGAATCTTGGCAACGCCAGTTGCTCCCGGAAGTAGCTCTTCGTTTGGGTTGTTGAGAGGCACGCTCACCAAGTATTTTGTACTTTGGGGAGTGTCCAATCCTTTTTCATTTGTCGTGGTCACGATGTCGCCGCCATATTTTGCTGACAATGACTTTGGAGTTGATTCCATTTCAGTGGGAGAAATGACTTCGGTCTCAGATTGATAGATTGTTGACGGAATTTGGTGGACTAATAATTCAACGGTTTGGTCGCGTTTGACTAGGTCGATGTCAGTTTGGTCAATTGCCAAGACCGCTTCGAGTTGATTTATATCCTCGATGATTTGTCCAACGAAAGTACTTTTGGACAGGTAGGCTCCAAGGTTCCGTTCTTCCAACGGAGAGCCATGCCACTTGTCCAGAGTAGTGGTGTCTTTGTCTCCCGGTGCTTTCTTGTGGGGAGCCAAAAAGAAACCACTAGCAGGCGAGCGGACGATTAGACGATCTTTGTCGAGTTGGCGTCGATTGTGAATTCTATGTGCGGCTTGAACTGCGACAATTGCTGATTCGCGTCCGGTTGCAGATTGGCGGTCACGGCTAACGGCATTTTCGATATTTGCCAGCCGAACTTGAGCTGCGCTGAGCGTGGTTCGTAGCCCCGCAAGTTGGACCATCAGGTTCTGACTGCTCAAGCGAATGATCGGTTGACCGTCTTCAATGTTTTGATTTGGTTGAATGTAGATTTCTTCGAGTGTTCCTGGCACGTCAACATAAATGTTGTGAGAGTTTTTCCCTTGAACATAGAAACTGCAATAAACAAAGTGCGGAATCGGGATGAACAAAAGAGCGGCTAGAAAAATGGCAAATGTTCCTGCCGAGATAGATGCACGAATTGGTTTCACTGTACCCAGCCTTCCAGGAACTGAAAAGAATTTGTAGAGCTTGATGAGTGGAATCCCCAGCAAGCCGTAAAGTGCAGACACAGCAATCATCTGGCCGATGACTTTAAAGCCGTAAGGTTCGAGCACTCGATAGACGAACCAGAAAATTGATAACGTAATGAGCCACCGATAACACGCCGCAGCAACGCTGTAGAGTGCAAACATCCATCTTCGTTTCGGAGGCAGAAAAGGATCAGGCTTCGCTTCAATGCCCAGAAGCATCATTCCAAACGTTCTTTGTAAGATTGTCGTAGCCTTACTGCGTAAGTTTGGGATCTCCAGTAAGTCGGAGAGAATGTAATAGCCGTCATATCGTAATAGCGGGTTGGCGTTAAACAGAATCGTGCTGACTGAAGAAATGAAGATCAAATTCAGTGCTAATTGATTGACAATTCCGGGCTCGCTAAACCACCAAACAAAAACAGCAATGGACGCAAGAATAAGTTCCACATACATTCCCGCTGCTGCAATAAATGCGCGTTTCCATTTGTTGTTTAACAGCCAGGAATCGCTGACATTGACATAAAGACAAGGAGTCAACACCAGCAGCATGAGGCCCATCTCGTGACATTCGCCCCCAAATTTTTTGCAAGCCAATCCATGACCAAACTCATGAATGACTTTCGTTAGCGCAAGAATGAGTGCAAGCCAAACCCAGTTTTTGGCGGCAAAAAAATCGTCAAACGAGGGAAGTTTGTTTTGGAACGTTTCAAATTGCGTGACCAGGAGTGCGAGGGCGCTAAGGCCCAACAGCAGGACAAAGACAAAAGTCGGCCAAGTAAATATCCAGCCGAGTCTGCGATTGATCCTGCCAAGAATGTAGTCGGGATCAAAACCCTTATAGCGAATCGCAAGAATGTTTGAAAGTGACTGCCGAATTTCCTGTTTTCGATTGCGTTCGCCGCGTTGCTTGAGTTCATCACCTTGTCCCGGAGCATTGGAAACAAGAAGCGAGCTTCGGTAGAGCATTCCAATGAACTGATAAAGCTCCTGCATCGTAATTTTTTGCGGTGCAAACCGATAGTCAAATCGACGCTTGATTTGGTCCGGACTTAAATTTCCATCAAGCATTTGAAGAATCGCGTGTTCTTCTTCTTCAAAGCGATAATACTTTAGCGAGATTGGATCTTTGATAACCCAGTAGTCCCGTCCCTGATAACTTTGCGGCGTCGCAATTAGGTCTGGGCGACAATGTAAACGCAACGGTCGACTTGAACTCGACGCCATTGCGTTAGTGTTTGTTCCAGATTGATCGGCCATACTGCATACTTCGGTTGTGACAGGATCAAGCTGTCAGGCAGGTTTTTTGAGCCCGCCATTGAAACGGAGGTTGCTGCGTCACAAAATCACCAAGAGGGATTGTAATCAGCTTGCGTGAATAACTCGTTCAATTGCCATCAACGCTGGTTCGAAACTACTTGACGTGCGTGTGTTGTGTTTCGAATCCGCTGTCGTTTAACCACTTTTGCCAAGAATGCGCTGTCTTTTCATTGACGAGTTCAATCGTTACCCATTCAGGACAGCTATAAGTAGCGTCCATGTGATCACCATGACTATTGGTCGCAACCTGACAACCAACTAATTTCAAAGTGTTTACAATCTGGGCTGCTTCCTTTGGATTGTGAAGATGGACGGTTCGAGAGGCCGTTAATCTAAACTTGACCGTCGGAAGTTTGGTGTTGGCTGGAGGATTCATGATTACTGTTTCCATCCCTTTGGCCGCACACCATGTTGACCATTGATTGATTAATTGATCTGTCGACAGTTTGATCGACCTCCATTCTGGACACCGGTAGCGAACGTCAACGTGGTTTCCGTGTGCCTCTGTTTCGACTTCGCAGCCGATTTTTTTCAATGTCGCAATTTCTTCTTGAGCGTGAGTTTCTGAGTGTGAGTGGGTGGTCTTCCAATTGGCAACGCGAAATCCGAGTTTTTTGAAAGAGGCATTGGCTTGAACTGCTGGGGTCTGGGGCCGGGTTACTGCAGTCTCATTCTTTGTCGATTGGTCTTTTACAGTGGCCGAATTGGTCACCGTTTGAGCCCACGCATGAGGGCAAGGTAGTGTAATACAGAACGCAGCCACAAAGATGATGGCCATTAAGCTGGTTGGGGTCTTCATTTTAGTCCTCTTAGAGTGGTTCCAAGCTGTGTGAATAGGCAATTATTCAGATTGCGGCAAGCCGATTTTTGCCAACGGGCATCGCGGTGGGGAGTTAGGTAGAGTTCATCATGTCAATCGTCAAAACGCTAGCTTGTTTTTAAGCGGGGTTTCAAGAGAAACCGCATTGAAGCTGGATACTGGCTTGACCTAAACTCGGTGCTCAAACTTGGCTTTAAGTTGCAAGGATGCGACCGCCAATTGTTTGAGTGACTCGAATCTGGATCGTTCAATGTCCCTCAGCTCTGTCACCAAAATTGAAAACCTCGTCTCCGTCATCGTGCCGGTTTTCAACGAACTTGAAAATGTTGAATTGATGTACCGAGAGATGATCGGTGCCATGGAAAATCAGGACCGTCCGTTCGAATTGGTTGTGGTTGACGATGGGAGTCTGGATGGGACCAGGGAAAAACTAATTCAAATTGCAGCTGATGATGAACGAGTTAAACTTATCCTGTTCCGTCGAAACTATGGCCAGACGGCTGCCATGCATGCGGGAATTCAAAACGCCAGCGGTGACTACCTGGTCACAATTGATGGGGATCTACAAAATGATCCACACGATATTCCGATGATGCTAGAC
>JAQWLH010000181.1 GCA_029247405.1 Mariniblastus sp. | reverse complement strand
CCGTTGCGATTGCCGCGGCTCGCGTCAGGGCTGGTTGGGGGACGGCATATTTGACAGCTGGCATTGAATCAATGAGCCGCATTCCAAGGCGCGGTGCAAATTTTTCCGAGTCGGAGCGAATTAAAGCAGCAACGCCGCTGGCTTATACGCCCAACGGCGCAACAGCCGAATTGGTTGCTGATCGGTATCCTCATTTGACACGACACATGCAAGAAGAACTTGCGGAGCGAAGTCATACCCTCGCATTCGAGGCTTATCAAAAGGGCTGGTACGCAGATCAAATCCATCCTTACTTGATTGATCAGGATGAGTTCATTCGGTACCCCGTCAATCGCGAAAAAATGGCCAGTCTAAGTCCAGTTTTTAAGGAAGATGGATCGGTGACCGCTGCAACGAGTTCTCCTTTGACAGATGGGGCAACCAGCGGCTGGGTAATTGGATCGCAAGAGGCTAAAAAAATCGGCGTGTCGGCAGCGATGGAAATCCTGGACGCCCAGGTGGGGCATGTTGCCCCCGAAGTCATGGGGCTTGGTCCTGTGCCGGCAACGCAAAAAATATTCGAACGTCACGGGATCTCGGCGGATGCCATTGCAGCCTATGAAATCAATGAAGCGTTTGCGATTCAAGTGCTGGCTTCTGCAGACGATCTAGAAATTCCGATGGACCGTGTCAATCAGTGGGGCGGCGCGATGGCGCTTGGGCACCCATTGGGAGCCAGTGGCCTGCGTCTCATCATGACGTTGCATGACCGATTGAAGCGAGCGGATCGGAACGGAGCCTTGGGGCTGGCAACGTTGTGTGTTGGGGGTGGCCAGGGAATGTCGATGTTGTTTCGTTGGTCCAAGTTGTAGGTTCAATTTCTTTGCAACCAAGAGGCTCCTTTTACCTGGTTTTTTTGACTGCGGTTGGATCGTCAACCTAGGCCTGTTCGGATGGTGGAAATCTGCCATGCTTGAGGTGTCCCCAACCCCCGCCCCCGTTTGCTTTTTGCGCCGTATTTTTCCGGTTGATTGATTCTTCAAAAGTTTTCTTGCCTGCGGCAAGTCGAGTTGCACATTGGGGCTTTCGCAGTCGCCCAAATGGTGAAAATCTATAAAGCAAAAGAAGTTCGCGTGATCTTGGGTCCTGGTTCGGAGTTTCTGAGCGTGGGTTCAGGGTTGATTGTGATGTTCCAATGGATAATATGACGAGATAATAGTTACCTCGGGAGCGATGATTCTTCGCGCTCGTTATTTGCTGTCCAACGACGACCAAAACACAAAGGTCTGATGATGTCCACCGCTTCGAATTTCATTACTTCTGAAAAAGCTCAACTGTTTGTTAAGGCGATCAACAAGGGCAAGTATGATCGTCAAATCACTGCGGGGATCGACAAGTTTGTCGACAAAAAAGTTGATCCGGAAATGCAAGGTTTTTATTCGACCGCTGAACTCGCAGCGCTCGTCGATATCAAAGGGGGGGATCGCGACATTGAAACGCGCATGCCCGTCAAAATCACTCGACATTATTTTGAGCAAGCCAAAAACAGTTTGGCGATGCAGCAACTCATCAAGGCTCGTCCTGACGAAACCTACGACCTCGCGGGTTCGCAGGATCCTGGAAAACAGATGGACTACAGCCCCGTCGAAGGGCTATTGCACAAATACGAAATTGGCTTGATTTATGTGGCTTCCACTTGTTCGGCGCACTGTCGATTCTGTTATCGCGAAGAGTTGATCGCCAAAAAAGAGGTGGCTCGACCCGATGGTGCGATGGCCCCCAAGGGCTTGGCGAAGATTGACGAAGTTTGTACCTACATTCAAGAGCACAATCGAATCGTCGAGGAAAATGGCGGAACTCACCCAGAGTCTGGTAAGGAAAAGCTTCGAGAGATTTTAATGTCGGGCGGGGATCCGATGGTTCTCAGCAATAAAATCATCGGTAATTGGTGGGCTTCCCTTTCGGAGGCTGGCATCGAGAACATCCGTTTGGGGACAAAAGAGCTTGCCTTTTTCCCGGATCGGTTTGATGATGCGTTTTTTGATATGCTCGATGCATTTCATGAAAACTATCCGCGAACGAATCTTCGGTTTGTTGTCCATTTCAACCATCCGGATGAGTTTTTGAAAAAAGACGAACAGGGTAACTACATTCAAAATCCGGGCGGCGGATTGGAATGGCTCGACAATACGCATCGTTCGGTAAAAAGGTTGACGAGTCGAAACTTCGTTAACATCGACAATCAGTCTCCGATTATTAAAGGCATCAATGATGATGCCAACGCGCTCCGGATTTTACAGCGTGAGCTCAAGCGAAATTGCATTGAGAATTCTCGGTTCTATTGTGGGCGGGATATCGTTGGGCACCGGGCGTTCAATGTGCCGATTGAGGAGGCATGGCAAATTCTCAACGAATCCCAAAAAGGCCTGTCAGGAATTGAAGCTCATGCCAGACTTTCGATCACACACTACAAAGGCAAAACGGAGGTTTGTGCGGTCACCACTGAACCGATGAACGCTGAGCATGGCGAAAACGGTGTCCTGATTTTCAAGCTTTATCGAAACGCAGGAAATGCCAAGGACCGAGGCAAGGTTGCCATCGTTGGGCGCAATCCAGAAGCAATTTGGTTCAATGACTACGAAGATCGAATCATCTTTGACGAAGCGGGGCTGTACGGAAAACAGAATTATTGAGTCGATTGGGCGCGACTTGATCCGTGTTCTCAATTAATTCCATCCCCAATTTCTCCCTGTTGCCGTCCTGAAATATCTATGAATCAGACCGATACAAAATCAAAAAGTAAGACGCTTTACGAGGAAGCTCTCCAAGTCCTTCCTGGTGGGATCAGTCGAAATACGATTTACCGCAAGCCGCATCCGGATTATGCGGCTCGGGGAGAAGGGTGTCGCGTCACCGATATTGATGGCGTTACTCGAGTTGATTTTGCCAACAATATGGCCTCCTTGATTCACGGCCACGCCCACCCACAAGTGGTGGCGGCAGTGACGGAACAACTTTCGCGTGGTACCGCTTTTACGATGGCCACCGAAGCTGAATTGAGGTTTGCCCAACACATCTGCTCAAGAAATTCAGGTTTTGAAAAAATCCGTTTTATGAATTCAGGCACGGAAGCGGTGATGGCGGGGATCAAGGCCGCACGTGCGATCACGGGGAGACCGAAGATTGCAAAATCCGAAGGTGCCTATCACGGAACCTATGACTACGCCGAGGTCAGCCAAAAATCAAAGCCAGAAAACTGGGGCAGTGAATTAAATCCTACCAGTGTGCCTGTAGTTGAGGGGACGCCGCAGTCTGCTTTGGAAGACGTGGTAATCATCCCGTTCAACGACGTGCCAAGAACACTTGAAATCCTCGATCGACATGCGAAGGATTTGGCTTGTGTGGTCATTGATCCCTTGCCACATCGAGTCGGTTTAATTCCGGCCAGCCAAGAGTTTATGACAGCCATTCGCAAATGGACCACCGATAACGGGGCACTTTTTTTGCTCGACGAGGTGATCACTTTTCGGATGGGTTTTGGCGGAGCACAAGGCTGGTACGACGTTCAACCCGACCTGACTGCGCTGGGAAAGATCATCGGGGGTGGATTCCCTGTCGGTGGATTGGCAGGCAGCGACGCATCCATGTCTTGTCTTGACCCGACCAGAGATCGACTTCCCTTTCCTTTTTCAGGGACGTTTTCTGCAAACCCAATCACAATGACTGCTGGTCGAGTTGCAATGGAGTTGTTCGACGAAGAGGCGGTGGGGAAACTCAATCAACTGGGCCAGTACGCCCGAGAGAAAATTCAATCCGCCATTGAGGTGACGGGGATTCAAGCCTGCGTGACTGGTGCCGGATCAATGTTTCGGGTTCACCTTAAACCTCAACCACCAGTCGAATATCGTTCGGCCTATCAAGACAAAACTGAGGCCAGCCAAATTGCCTTTCTGGTCAATTACCTTTACGACCAGGGTTGCATGATGATTAATACCTGTTCGGCTGCACTCTCGACTGCCCTAACCCATGCGGAGGTCGATCAGATGGTCGAAACCCTTCAGGCGGGTTTTGTCGCGCTCCAGGAAAAAAGGTAGGCGTCGGCCAGAATTCAGTCCTTGGAGCCGACGAACCAAGGATCGGTCTGCACTTTTGAATTAGTCTGTTGATTTAGGTCGCTTCGGCTTAAATCCGTCGGCTTTTTTCTGATTGATGTTGGCTAATCGGACGTGCGTCCCGAAGGCGTCCCGACTTAAAATTTCGGTAGCTCGAATCCTTTGCGATACTCGTAATGAAGCAAGTGGTTTGCTTCTTCATTGTCGAATTGTTCTTTTGTCGCATCCCAATTCAATCGTGCCTTGGTGGCTAATGAAATGTTTGCCAAGTGTGCAAAGATAGTTGACCGATGCCCTTCAATCATTGGACAGTGAGTTTTCTTCCGGGTTTTGATGCTGTCGAGAAAGTTACGGGCGTGATTTGCCGTGGCGAGATGGTTGGGTTCTTTGAGAACCACATTACTTGCCTCCCCGCGAATCTCTTTCGCTTGAAATTGCCCTGGTTTTTCCGATAGGACTTTGTAGCCGCTTGAAGAAGAGTAGATCGTGCCTTGAGTTCCGCGTAATTCAATTTCACCGTATGCCAATGCCGGATTACTGGATGCCTCATACTGCCCAAAAACCAGGAGGGATCCACCGGGTAACTCAAACACGGCTTCGGCTGTGTCGGGAATCGTTCGATCGTCTTTAACAGCGAACCGACCACCCATCGCAGAAACAGATACGGGAGCTTCCTCGCCAAGCATCCACCGAATCACGTCAAAGTAATGAACGCCCCAGTTCCCCATTTGCGACGAGAATCTTTGCCACCAACGGAATTTGTATGGGGCAATGTTGTCTTGATAGGCTTGTTTGGGTCGCGGTCCAAGCCACTGATCCCAATTCAAGTTGGCGGGGGGGGCTTGGGTGTCAAGTTTTCCGATGCCGTCAGGATACATGTTGTTCAGGCGATAAGCGCGCGAGACAGTGATCTTTCCGACTTTGTCTGTTTGTATAAACTCGCGAAGTTGGTGATAAATGCTCATTGATCGGCGGTGTAATCCAACCTGTGAAATACGGCCGAATCTTTTGGCCGCTTCAACCATCTGCCGGCCTTCGTGGATCGTCGCACAAAGCGGCTTTTCTACGTAAACGTCTTTGTCGGCTGACATGACATTAATCGCCTGAATGGCGTGCCAGTGATCGGGGGTCGCGATAGCAATCGCATCGATGTCTTTTCGGTCGAGCAGTTTTCGATAGTCTTCGACAGCGATGAGATCATTGCCATAAGTATCTCGGGCACGATCTAAATAAGGTTGATAAACATCTGCGACCCCAACAAACTCACAGTCCTTGTGTTCGGCAAACGCTTTCATCAGTTGCGACCCGCGATTGCCGACCCCGACAAACCCCATTCGAATCGTCTCATTGCTGTTTTTTACTTTTGAGTCTTTGACAGAAGCAAACGTGGTCGCAAGGGTGGCCGCCGCGCTGGCTTTCGTAAATTCTCGGCGATTGATGTCAGTTGGTTTGTGAGACATGGTGAACCCTTGGTTTGATTGGATGAAGGAGGGGTTGTTGTCGGTTAAGCAAGTTGATCCAAGTGTTTAGTTGGACACTTGAGGTAATACGTCAGATGCAAATGGGAAAACTAATTTCGACGTGGCCGATTGATGTAGACTAGATTTGTATCGCCGGAATTAGCGACCGCAATGTCCTTGAATCCATCTCCATCAAGGTCTGCGACCGCGATGCCATAAGTTGAGCTGTCCTGTTTCCCAAACGGAACTGCCTCGAAACTTGTACCTTTACCTCGGTTAAAATAGACCGCATTAGGTTCTGCTACGTTTCCAATAATCAAATCCGGTTTCCCATCTCCATTCATGTCCGCGACATCAAGCGAATACGATTTTTCGTTTTCCTTACCAAACTTTGCCGCGAGATTGAATCCACCCTGACCATCATTGAAGTACACCTCGTTGGCCTGGTCAATGTTGGCGACAATTAAATCCAGACTTCCGTCCTGATTAATGTCGCTGAGGGCAACTGCTCGGGATTCATCACGTTCGTTGCCAATTTTGATTCGTTTCTCAAATCTAATTTTCTTTGAGGCAGATTCGCCGTTGCTGAGCAGAATATAGTTTGGTTGCGAGTCGCGGTTGGCGAGTGCTAGATCTGGGAATCCGTCGCCGTCCACATCGCCAATGGCGACGTCGATGGTTGAGTCACCAGACGTTCCAAAGGCTATCCCCGCCGAAAAGTTCGCTTTGCCGTCATTGAGAAAAAAGTAGTTCTGCATTTTTCGGCAAGTCATCACGATGTCGATATCTTGGTCATTATCAAGGTCTCCAAGAGTGATGCTTCGAACGCTGCTGATACCGCCGAACTCGGTGTGTTTTTTGAAGTGACCATGGCCGTCATTGAGCATGATTGAATTGGGGGCGTGATCATTTCCGACGACGATATCCAGGTCTCCATCACCGTCGAGGTCAGCCAGTTCGGTCGCATAAGTGGTTGATTGGTCGTTTCCCAAAAGGCGAATGAGATTGAATCTCGCACGGCCCTGATTCAACAGAATCTGGTTGGCTTGGGGCCAATGGCGTCCATTGGCGGCTACAATGTCCAGCTGTTTATCTCCATTGAGATCTCCAATTCGAACTGAGGCAGACAGGTCTAAATTGGCGCTTAATGTCAGTCGTGAGTGGCTGATAAAACTCCTGGTTTCAACCGATGTTTGGCAGCTTGCCGTTTCGGAGCAAAAAATAAACACGATGAACAAAGTCCATCCGCGTAAAAAAGAGTGTTGTAGCATGTCTCTTGATTTCCAATAACGATGGAAAGTGAATGAAGTTGACTGAGAATGAATGAAACTTATTAGAACGCAGATTAGGATGACTTCCTAATCGATTCGCTATCCCCCAATGTGTTGCAAGCCCACTTCCTCTAATGAAGTGGATGATTTTTTCAGTTGGTGACGTTGGACGAGTGATATTTTAATGGGACGTGGGATTCGATTTATATTTCATCGGGAGCACGATGAAAATTGAATTGGCGCAATCTTTGTGTTCCGAATTGATCACGCATAGAATATGGGGAAGCTTCTTTTGTCATGAGAAAAATATGAAATCGAAATTATTTGTCGCAGCTTGTGCTTTGCTTGTCATTGTTGTTGATTTGATGTTGGGTGCGAACCTTCGCGCGGACGATCGACCCCCGAACATCGTTTTCATCATGTCCGACGAGTTGGCTTACTATGAGTTGTCGCATATGGGCAACGAGAAGCTCCGCACGCCTAACATTGACAACATGGCGAAGGAAGGGATCCGATTCACGCAAGCGCTCGCGGCTGCGCCAGTTTGTGGACCGCTTCGAGCTGCTTTGATGACAGGAAAACATATGGGACACGCCTCTGTTCGCAGCAATGGCGGCGGATCGCCGCTGCGTGCCGACGAAATGACAATCGCCTCGATGCTTAAGCAGAAAGGCTACGCGACGGGCGGGTTTGGGAAATGGGGCGCTGGGGGACGCGACTCCACCGGAGTACCTGAGAAACACGGCTTCGATGTTTTTTATGGCTACTATGATCAAGTCCACGCGCATTCTTTTTATCCACCGTATCTGATTCGAAACAGCGAAGAGGTCAAACTCGATGGCAATGAAGGTGGAAGAGTGGGGAAAACCTATTCACATTACACGATTATGAGTGAAGGCCTTCAGTTCATTCGGGACAATAAAGATCGGCCCTTTTTTTGCTACTTGCCGATTACACCACCGCATGGAATGTATGACATTCCCGCAAACGATCCTGCGTGGGACCTTTACGCCAATGACCCCTGGATTCAAGACCCGAATGTTTCAACAGAAACGAAGAACTACGCTGCCATGGTTTCAATGGTCGACTTCAACCTAAAACAGGTGCTCGAGTTGCTGAGGGAATTGTCTCTGGAAGAGAACACGATTGTATTTTTCACGGGTGACAATGGTGGGCAAGATCGTTTTAAAAGCAAACTTCACCCGCGCGGATATTTTGGCCCCAATGTTAACCCGCAAACGGGAGTCGAGTTTCGGGGTGGCAAGGGTAACCTGTTTGAGGGGGGTTTGAGAATCCCATTTATTGTTCGCTGGCCGGGAAAAATTAAACCTGGCCAAGTCAGCGATTTGCTTTTTAACCAAGTCGACGTGATGCCAACTTTGGCAGAACTGACAGGCACGCGAGCGCCTCGAGATGCTGATGGACTTTCGATCCTCCCAACGTTATTGGGTGAAGAAGCCCTGGGTCATCAACAACAACAGCACGAATTTTTATATTGGGAGTATGGTAGCCAAACTGCGGTTCGAATGAAAAACTGGAAAGCAATTCAGACGAAATCGAATACACCCTGGCAGCTTTACGATCTCAGCAAGGACGTCAGTGAGGCCAACGATGTCGCCGATCAAAATGCAGACTTGTTGGTAAGCATGCAAGAGTTTGCCAAACAGTCTCACACGCCGATTAAGGCTGGATCTTTTACCTCGACAGAGCGGCACGAGCGGGACCGACGGGCTAAATGGGGATCGACACAACCCCCGAAAAAAACAGGAAAGAGCAAAGCAAAACAAGTGAAAATTAAACACAAAAATCTTGTTCCCTTTGCTGAGATGACGATGGTCTGTGCCAGTAGTGAAAACCGCGGCAACGATCGGAAGGCCATTTATGCCATCGATGGCCAATCCAGGAATATTTGGCACTCGCAATTTTCGGACGGCAAACCATCCACCCATCCGCATGAATTGGTAATCGACCTGGGCAAGTCTCGCGAAGTGAAGGGGTTCCGTTATCTTGCCAGACAAGATGGCAGTTGGAATGGTGCGTTTGCTGAGACTGAGTTTTCCATCAGTGATTCAAAAGATGAATTTCCGCAGCCAGCAGTCAAAATAACTTTTAAAAAGGAGAGGGGAGTTCAGTCGGCTGACTGTGCTCCGTCCGCCAAAGGCCGCTACGTTCGAATTCGAATCATGTCCGAAGTTAATGGAGGCCCATGGGCTTCGGCCGCGGAGATTGGCGTGATTGAAAAGTGAAACGCCGATATCCTATGTGGATTTTAAATGTGTCGTCGTAGCTGCAACGCTGTTCAAATTTTTGCTTGAGTCTGATTCGATGATTGCTTTCATCTTCGAAAGAGTGGTTGATAAAAACCAAATCCTGTTGTTGCGAACCCGAAAGTCGGCATCCATGCAAGCGATTCGCCTGTTCCCTGTAATTTTATTGCTAGTGAGTTGCCAATTTGCGATCGCTCAGGGATTGGGATCAAAGCAAGACTCAGTACAAAATCCTGTTCAGCGAGCTGTTTGCCAAGAGTCTGAGGGAGAGATCTCCATCTCGATTGGTAAACAGGTTTTTTTAACGTATCACAAATCGCTCGTTCAACCTCCCGATGGGATCGATTCTGTTTTTGGCCGCAGTGGTTACATTCACCCTATCCGCAGCCCGTCCGGAAGAGAGGTGACTGGGGATTTTGCGCCAGATCACGCTCACCAACACTCATTCTTTATGGCGTGGGTGAGCGCCGAGTTCAATGGTCACGAGGTTGATTTTTGGAATCAAAAAAAGCAGACGGGCCGGGTTTCGCATGCCAAAGTCATGGCTGTCAACAACACTGACTCATTTGGCGAGTTTGAAATCGAACTGTCTCATGAAGATGTCACGATTGCCCAACAGCCAATTCAAGTGATTGCAGAGCGTTGGAAGGTTCGCGCATTTCATCGTGTTGTTGATCAGCCATTTGTTTGTGATTTTGAGTCACACCAAAAATGTGTGGCAGAATCGCCGTTGGTTTTACGACAGTACCACTACGGAGGGTTTGGGCTGCGAGGTAATCAGCAGTGGTACAAGCCTGGTGCCAACGCCGCCCTCAAAGCTTGGACCAAGCGGTTGGCGAAATCTAAAAATACACCAGACATGACATTACCAACTCCGCCCGATCTCAGCGTTATGGGGCATGATTTCCTGACCAGTGAAAACAAGCGACGTCATGACGGGAATCATACGCGGGCACGCTGGGTGACGATTTATGGTCCGATCGACCAAGGCACCGCCGGAATCGCGATTCTTTCACACCCGGAGAATTTTCGCTCACCCCAGCACGTCCGGTTGCATCCCTCAAAGCCATATTTCTCCTACGCGCCAGTTGTGGGTGGAGGGTTTCAGATTGGGCCCGCAGAAACTTACACCACGCGGTTCCGAGTGGTCAGCTACGATGGTCAACCCAATCGAAAGATTCTCGATCAGTTGTGGAAAGATTATTCCGAAGGGCAATGATGGTTTGAGGGAAACCGTCGCTGAATAAATTCGGCTCCCTCAGCGAGTTGGAATCGTCCTGTCATTTATCTGGCCCGGTGGGCTTGGACCTTAAGTCGCTTTCTTCGCCGACTTTAATTGATCCCGTTCAGGCATTGTTTTGTAAAACGGGTCTAAGGGAAAGCACCCACTGACGATTCCATTTCTCGGGGCCGTCGTGCAATCGCTGAAAGTTCGGCAAATCTTCTTTCTCGTCATAACGGTGCCGTTTAAGACGTCCGCTGGGAGGTCAGGGTAGCTCAGTACCATGCGGCCCAAGCCGACCGAGTCGACCATGCCGTTTCGAACTACAGCTTCCGCCACGTTAGGAAGCCAATCTTGCAGGTACGTGTATCCGGAGCCGACAAAGAATAGCTCTGGGTGTTTTTGTTTTAGTTGCGCGGTGGCCTTGATTTGTCGGGCCACTCCAACCAGTGGATCTTCGGGGGGTTGGTACCCATCGCTTGGGGGAAAGTACGCGGGTCGCTGGATGTGCGGATTGTAATACGGACTGCCGGCGGTGGTGCAAACCAAATGAATTCCGAGCTCGAGTAACAGAGTCATGAACTTGGAGGGTTCATCCAAATCAATTCCAGTTCCAGAGTGGTTAGCCCCAAAAATTAGCCGAGAGTCACCTCGGGGATCCGGCACGCCAATTTGATCCGGACCAGGCATGTAGGGTAAAAAATCGAAAGCGCTTAGACGAACGGCGAACTTCAATCGTGGTGCGGCGGCCGAGACACCCGCGACGATCTCACGAAGAAACCGGGTCCGATTTTCAAAGGTGCCCCCATATTTACCGGGCCGATCAAAACCGCTTAATAGTTCGTGCCCCAGATAGCCGTGGCAATGCTTGACGTCGATGAAGGTGAAACCAGCCTTCTCGGCCATGACGGCCGCGGCGATGAAGTCATCGACCAGTTGAGACAGATCGTCGTCGGCGAGTATCGAAGAGTCATCGGTGATTCCCAATTTTGCGTCCAACGCAGCGTTGCGCTGCAAGATCATCGGTTCGGCTTGTGATTTTTTATTGGGCCTGGCGAATCTTCCTGAGTGTGTGAGTTGAAGTCCAATCAACAGGTCGTCAGTTCGTGAAAAACGATCTTGATGGTGACTGACAAGCTCGTTTCTAAGATTTTCGATGGCTGATAAGTTAGCGTCGTTGATCATCAATTGGTTTGGATTAGCTCGCCCGTCGTGCCGCACAGCAACGGCCTCGCCACCCCAAATGAGTTTGGCTCCACTAATACCAAAATTCTTCCATCGCCGTTGTGTCAATTTTGTGGGCTTGCCCTCAGGCGTCCCATCCCAGCCCTCCATGGGTAGAATGCAAAATCGATTGCCGATCTTCATGCCGTCGACTTCGATTGAACGGGACAGGCTGCCGTTTGACGCAGGGGCAGTTTCATCACAAGGGATGTCGACCTCTAGCACTTCAAGTCGGTTCATGAAATCCGCGTGCGTCTTAAGTCCGGCTATTCGGGGATGCGTCATAGTCTCAAGCCTCCATCCGTTTCTCGAGGTCGTGCAAAATGTCTTGCAGGATCGGCAAGTCAGACTGAGGACGCTGGGGTGAGCCCGGGTGCGTCCGCTGGGTTGTGATTTGGCCGCGTAAATGCAAGAACATCGCAGCGGAATGCTTGTAAGCCGGTACGGTCGGGCGAAAAGTAAATGTGCCCAGGTACTGAAGCAAATCGTTGAGCTCGTAGAATTGGGGGTCACCGGCTTCCCACATCGCATCTCGCTTGGCAAATGCATCGGGGGCAAACGTGCTGAGGCCGAGCAAGTAGTCGCTGCCGTACATCACCATGTCGAT
>JAQWLH010000154.1 GCA_029247405.1 Mariniblastus sp. | reverse complement strand
CTTCGATGTAACCAAAACCATACGTGTCGTAGATAAATCCCGAGTCCGCGCCGGTTGTCACTCTCCCTCCCATCTTTTTATAGTCGTTGATTAATTGCATCCAGACATGATAAAAATTCCGCCACTGGACCTCATCCTCAGTGGTCCAGTCAAACCAGTAGGAGCCATGATTTTTTCGGCTCGGTTCGAAGAACTGCATCAACGATGGCAGGGTGTAGTCGTCGTGCCATTCGGCGGTGCGAGCACGCATTAAGTCTCGCCCTGCAGAGTAGATCGTCATCGTCGGATCGAAAACAGTTCCCAGTTCCAAATGTTCCTTCAGATAAGCAACCCACTCGGGGCTTCCTGGCGGATGGATTTTATCCCATAACCTTGCGACTTGACCGAACCGATCCTGTTCGTTGTTGTAATTAAAATCGACTGGCCATGGTTGGACGACATTGTCTTTAAGTAATGCTTCGAAGTGTCCGTAGTAGTGAGTGACAGTGCCAAGTCCCAACCGTGCCGCGTCCATTGCGTTCATTTGTGCGACGCCTGTTTGTGCCAGGTGTGCGACCGACCCCAACCGAAGCCGTTTGGCTTCCTGCAAGAGTGCCCCCATAATTTCAGGACGGTAAGCGCCTAATTTCAAACCCTCGATCCCTCTGGCAGACGCTGCTTCGACCCACTGTCTGGCTTCTTCTGGGGTTTTTAAATTTCCGGGCGGTCGCTGATAATTGATGATTCGGGGGGCGACAATTTCGTTATCTGCGCTGCGTTGTTGTTCTTTCGTTACCCACTCGTTGTTACCAAAAAGGGGGACGCCCCTCACGGTCGTAACACCGTGACCCATCCATAATTTATAACAATACTCAGCCTCGGGGGCCTTTTGTAAGCTTCCGCAGTGCGCATGCATATCGATGAATCCGGGGAGCAGGTACATCCCCTGAGCATCAATCAAGTGATCTGCATCGTCCGGGACACGACCCGATGTGATTTTTTCAATTCGATTGTTTTCGATAAACACATGGACCGGACCTCGCGGGGGCGCTCCGGTGCCATCGATCAAAATGCAATTCTTAATGATGAGTTTTTCAAACGGGCCGATCCCTTCATCTTTGCGTCGGTCGGGGCCTGGGGTGAGCGTCTGCGCCGTCACTGCCCCGCTGGAAATAAGCATGAAAAAAATCAAAACAATAAAAATCCAGAGCCTCGTTATGTGCATTTTATTTTCCAGCAGTTGTGGCGAAAATTAAGAATTTCATTCTAGTTCAACCAAAACAACATGTGGAATTGAACCGATTGAAGTTTGAGTCAGGCTGATCGGAAAGCTTTCTGGGAATTAAGAGATAGGTCATTACTAAGCCCCCGAAGCAGTTGCAGTTTTTCGAAAAGCATACAGCCCAGCAACGTTTTCGAGTTGTTTGACGAGTTCTCGATTTCGAATTGGAAGGCGATTGAAGATAATTAGAGCGCCAGGTTGGGCGACGTCAACAATGTCATCGATATCAATTTCAAGCTTTCCAATCGGCGAATAGACATAGAATACATCAAATTGTTTCAGGTTCGTTATTTTTGAATCGAACGCATCACCCGCCAGAAAGTTTAGGCGACGCACATCAATTTCGCCGAGACGAGCGAGGCGCCTCATCGTCGCGTTTGTTAGCTTGATCATGCCGCGGTGAATTTCGACCCCAGTTGCAGAGGCGGCGGAATAATGATTGATTGCGAACACGTTGGTCCCGACGCCGCTTCCGATATCGATAAATCTTGTTGTTGCAGAGAGCAAGTTGCGTTGATTGAGTTCGGCAACTAGGTCCTGTGCAAATTGGGCCCCGCGCGAATCGAGAATGTAGTGCCCTCGCTGTTCGTCCCAAACTTCAGGAAACAGCTTCCTCGCTTTTTGAATCGCCGATTTACTGAGGTTTGAAAACAGAACTGAGAATTCGTTTTCGTTGAGAGGGGGCCGGGGAGCACCAATGGATCGCAGCAAACGATTGATTTCCAGATGCATGATGGCGTAGGGGATAATCGTTGGCAAACGGTGTTCGATGATCCATTCTGTTCGTTTGTTCCTTTCCTCGGCGACTTTTCCCAGCGAGACTGAAAAAGGTGTTTTGATGAGTGTCGAATACTCGGAAGGCAGGCGATTGAAAATATTTAATGACAGTTTAATTTTCAGCCATCGTTTGATTTGAATCGGCAGGTTCGATGGTACGAAATTTTTGATCACTGCCTCAGGATCCGAAGTCAGCCCCCAGCGGATCCAATAGTGGTGTGTGTTGCCCGCAAATTTGGATTCGTCTTTCGTGAACAGGTGCAGACGTAAGAAGTTTCCGTCTGCCAATGAGTTTCTTAAAAGGAGCAAAGAATCGGCGATTTGATGACGCAGCCCGTCGGGTATGTTGTCGAGAAAATCTATAACCGCTTCCTTTGTTCATTGGGGCGAGATGCGATGCGGCTGTGGTGTTGTGATGAAGTGGAGCGGACAGTCCATCCAAGGTGATCAGGCACCGATAAGGATGGAAAACAGCGTCGAAATAAACGCGGCACAGACGCCGAATCCATGTCTAAGGAAATGGTCCCGGCGTCTGTATCTTTCGGCAGAATTTTCTGGTCGCTTTGGCAGGTTCTCGTTGGCAGGGTTATTTAGGTAACTCAACTTGCTCTGTCGACTGAAGATACTTGAAAAGATCAAGAACCTCCTGCGGCTCCATTTGGTCAAGCTGCCCAGCCGGCATCAGAGAAAGTTCGGAAGATTTACGCTCGTCGATATCATCTTTCAAAATTTCCACTCGGGGTTTCTCTGCAGTATTCAAAACAATGAGGTCTTCGTCCTCAGATTCAATCACACCCGTGTATATATCACCATCGAAGGTCATAACCATTTCACTTTGGAAAGCATCCGGAACTTCAAGACTTGGAGCAATCGAATTGATTAGGAGGAAGTTCAAACTTGATCTTTTTGATCCAGTTAAATTAGGCCCGACCTGCCCTCCTGCATCAAACAACTGATGGCATGCTGCACACGTTTTGCTGAACACCAACCGCCCGCGTGAGGCATCGGCCTTGGCGAGTGCTTCGGGTGTCAGCAATTGCTCGTACTTTGCCAGTTGTTTCTCTTCGTCTGGAGTCAGACGGGGGGCGTCGGGTTGGGCGGCATCTTCTTCGGAGGCAAACAAATCGGTCCCAATACGCTGTAAGTAGGCGATCAAGGCAATGACTTGAGTGTCTTCGATTCGGATGGTTTCTCCACTGGAAGATGTAATGGTCGAAGGCCCACCTTGCTCCCCAAGCTCTCTAACGATTTGGCGTGCT
Source organism: Mariniblastus sp. (assembly GCA_029247405.1). Taxonomy (GTDB): domain Bacteria; phylum Planctomycetota; class Planctomycetia; order Pirellulales; family Pirellulaceae; genus Mariniblastus. The sequence goes on along the minus strand of JAQWLH010000154.1, from coordinate 3,096 downwards.
TGCTCTTTGGCCATTTCGATCGACTCAGTCATTTCCCGATCGTAGGGAGCTCCGAGCATTGCTGCCGCTCGTATTCTTGCAGGCAGTGTTTTGAAGTTTAGTTCGCGTGTCATGAGATGAGGATAAGCCGGCATGACACTCCCCTTGGTCATTTCACTTGGCTCACGAAAGTGCTCATAATGCCACAAATGCGATTGCTTCCCACCCTCACGAGCGAGGTCAGGCCCGATTCTTCGTGAGCCCCATTGGAACGGCCGATCGTAAATGAACTCTCCTGGCTTGGAATACTCACCATACCGTTCGGTTTCAGCAAATAACGGGCGAATCTGTTGTGAGTGACAGTTGTAGCAACCTTCGGCAACGTAGATGTCGCGTCCAATCAATTCCAACGGAGTGTAAGGCTTGACCGAAGCGATGGTCGGAATATTGGAACGGATCAGGAACGTTGGAACCAATGACAAAGCAGAGGCCACCATAACGGCGATTGTTACCCAGACTGTAAAACGCAGGGGGAGGCGTTCGAGGACTCGATGCCAGCTCGCTTGTTCCCAGCGATCCAGCTTGTGAGCAAGTTCCAAAACCGGTTTGCCCTTTAGACGCGACTCTGGTGTTGACGGATCATCTGTGTAATCATTGGCAAGCGGAGCTGCTTGGATGACTGGAACGTCGTAATGATCGGGGCGAGAACGCCAAGTCATCAAGTAGTTTACTGCCATCAAGACGATGCCGGCAATGTACAAAGCTCCGCCACCAACTCTCGTCCACCACATCGGTATGATCGCGTTTACCGTTTCGACAAAATCCGGATAGGCCAGATTGCCTTCTGGGGTAAACGCTCTCCACATTAGGCCTTGGGTCAAACCAGCAACGTAAATTGGAATGACGTAGAGAAGGATGCCAAGCGTTCCGAGCCAAAAATGCCAAGTCGCGAGCTTTTGACTCCAAAGTGTCGTTTGGAAGATTCGCGGTAACATCCAGTACAACATGCCGAAAATCATAAAGCCATTCCAGCCGAGTGCGCCCGCGTGCACGTGGGCAATCGTCCAGTCCGTATAGTGAGACAAGGCATTGACGCTTTTGATCGAGAGCATGGGGCCTTCAAAAGTTGCCATGCCGTAGAATGTGATGCCCACAACAAAGAATTTCAAAACTGGATCCGTGGCAACTTTGTGCCACGCCCCGCGTAGAGTGAGTAATCCATTGATCATGCCACCCCAGCTGGGCATCCATAACATCAATGAGAATACCATTCCCAAGGTTGATGCCCATGTGGCTATGGAGGTGTAGTGCAAATGGTGCGGGCCAGCCCAAATGTAGATAAAAACGAGCGACCAAAAGTGAATGATACTCAGTTTGTAAGAAAAAACCGGCCGCTCGGCAGCCTTGGGCAGGAAGTAATACATCAAGCCAAGAAATGGTGTCGTTAAGAAGAACGCCACCGCGTTGTGTCCGTACCACCACTGCATCATGGCGTCCTGGACGCCAGCGTAAATCGGGACGCTCTTCAATAAGCTTGAGGGGACAACGAGATTGTTGAAAACATGAAGAATGGCAACGGTCACAATCGTGGCGATGTAAAACCACAGAGCAACGTACATATGTCTTTCGCGTCGTTTAACCAGAGTCATGAAAAAGTTGACGCCGAAAAAAACAACCCAAACAAGTGCGATTGCGATATCGATGGGCCATTCGAGTTCTGCATATTCTTTGCCCTGCGTGATTCCCAATGGAAGCGTGATTGCCGCCGCTACAATGATTAGTTGCCAGCCCCAGAAATGGGCGCGGCTCAACCAGTCACTCCACATCCGCGCTTTGCAAAGTCGTTGGGTTGAGTAGTAAACGGCGGCGAATATTCCATTTCCAGCAAAAGCGAAAATGGCTGCATTGGTATGTAAGGGGCGGATCCGACCGAATGAAATGTATTCGGTAAACGTCCACTGTGGCATTACCAGCAGGATGGCCACGATCAATCCAACGGTCGTCGCAACGATTCCCCAAATTAGCGTCGCCAACGCGAAAAGACGGACAATTGAATCATCATAAGAGAACGAGTCAAGCTGTGTCGCCGAAGAGAGATCGGCGTTCGTGTTGGGGTCATTCATAAAAGTCGAATACTTGTTTTGAGCGCTGATGCATGGCCCGATGACTCATGCAGTTGTTGATTAGCTTATTCTAAATTTTCTTAAATCTAAGCTGAACGTCGAGGGGGCATTGTGGAAACTTGCCTTCCCGTTCCTGTACCTTAATTGTACAGACTTACGCAGCCTGTTTGGGACCCCATTTTCAAGTTTCGACGCCGACCTGAGGAGTGGTTCCGTCACTTGCCCGTCAACTGCAAGCTTCAATGCGTCAGGTCGGTGAATATCCAAAATAATGAAAAAGGGCGCGCTTATTCATCCTAGTTCCAAACATCACGATCGAGCATCCGGTAATTGATGGCTTCGGTGAGATGGTGAACTTCAATGTTCTCTGAGGCTTCAATATCGGCGATGGTCCGTGAAAGTCGGAGTACTTTGTCGTGAGCTCTTGCCGAGAGACCGAGTTCATTGACGCTGATTTTAAGGATGTTCATGCACTGGTCGTTAAGTTTGCAATATTCTCGAATTTGCCGACTGGACATTTGAGCGTTGTAATTGATCGATGTTCCGCTAAATCGTTCCAGTTGTGCTTTTCGGGCATTGATGACTTGCTCCCGAATTGTCGCACTTGAGGTCCCCAGCTTGGTCGATGAAAGCTCTTTAAACTCGGCAGCGGGAACTTCGACGTGTATATCGATTCGATCAAGCAATGGACCTGAAATCTTTCCCATGTAACGTTCGATTTGTGGAGGCGTGCAATTGCAATCGCGGCGCGGGTCGGAGCGATAGCCACACGGACATGGGTTAAGTGCCGCGACCATCATGAAGTCGCATGGAAATGTAGTGGAACGCAATGCACGCGAAATCGTGACGATACTGTCCTCTAACGGTTGGCGAAGCACTTCCAAGGTGCGCCGATTGAACTCGGGTAGCTCGTCGAGAAAGAGAACGCCGTTGTGCGCCATAGAAATTTCACCGGGCATCGGGATGCTGCCGCCACCGACCAAACCGGGTTCGC
>JAQWLH010000142.1 GCA_029247405.1 Mariniblastus sp. | reverse complement strand
AAACCTCCCACGAGTTGGATCAGGGTGATGGTTTCATTTAAGAAAAACCAAGCTGAGACTAATGCGATCAGAGGAACTAGGTTTTGATAGACCGAGGCATGTGACGCCCCCAACTGCTGGACTCCGTAATTCCACATCGCGTAGGCAAGTCCCGTGGAGAAGACGCCGGAGTAGATAATGCATGCCATGATTTCTGGTTCCCACACCAAGTCAAAATCCTGAGTGCCAAAAAAAACCGGCATTAAATAGTGAAGCGGCAAAGTCCCTGCGGTTGAATAAAACGCGAGACGGATTGGCGAGACATAGTTAAGCATCGGGCGGCTGATTACTGCGCCGGTTGCCCAGGCGAGTGCAGATAGCAGGATCAGTAGGTTCCCTTCGAGGTTTCCCGCTTCCAAGCTAATAGCTTCTTTTTGGAGTGTTACCACGAGCGTGCCGAGAAAAGTGATCATCAGCCCCAACCACGCAACACCAATTTTTTCCCGCAGTACAATGAAGGCTAAAATTGCCGTCCACATTGGCATTGAAGACATGATTAACGCGGTGTTGCCCGCAGTGGTTCGATGCATCCCAATAATGAAGATGATTTGGTAAACCGCTCCGGTGAAAATAGCAAAGGCGACGATCGTTAGCCATTTTTTAAGTCCCGAGGGTGTGGTTTTGCTAAGCGCGGGTTGTCGTCTTTTCTTGTTTTCAAGCCACACGCAAAAGCCCAGAACACATGCAGAAAGGGTCAGGCGAACGGAGTTGAATACGAATGGATCAATATTGATGATGGCCATTTTCATCACGGCCAAGTTGATTCCCCAGATCAACGCCACCAGCAAAAGGCTCACATCGGCAACCCGGTTCTTGTGATGAGGTGGGTCAGTCGGATGGAGTGCATCGCTTATCTTGCGGGAATCGGATGACGTTTTGGGTTGTTCGTCTTTGATGGTCGCCCCGCCTTGAAAGATTGAAAGACAGGATTTTGATTGACTTGGCAAGAATGTAAATGGCAGATTTGCGATGGTTTTATTTGAGCTCTGGCAAACTTCGCTTTTTGCAATCTGCCATACTCACGGGGTCGCGGGGTTGAAGATCGCCCATTAACGACGTACAAAATGGTCATGCAACAATACCTGCAACTCGTTCGCCATATCCTGGATCAGGGAGTCGAAAAGACTGACCGCACCGGTACCGGTACCAAAAGCGTCTTTGGTTACCAGATGCGATTCGATCTCCGCGAGTCCTTTCCGATGGTAACGACCAAAAAAATTCACTTCAAAAGCGTGATTCATGAATTGATTTGGTTTTTAACGGGAGACACGAATGTTCGCTATTTGCAAGAAAATGGCGTTCGGATCTGGAATGAGTGGGCGGATGAAAATGGTGATTTGGGGCCAGTCTACGGTTCGCAATGGCGTTCATGGCGGGGGGCTGATGGCGAGACGGTAGATCAAATTTCACAAGTCATTGATCAAATTAAAACGAACCCTGACTCGCGTCGTTTGATTGTGAGTGCCTGGAATGTTGCTGAAATCCCAAAAATGAAGCTACCGCCATGTCATGCTTTCTTTCAGTTTTATGTCGCCAACGGAGAGTTGTCTTGCCAGCTTTATCAGAGGAGTGCTGATGTGTTTTTGGGAGTTCCCTTTAACATTGCGTCCTACGCGGCGCTGACGTTAATGGTGGCCCAAGTGACCGGTCTGAAACCGGGCGATTTTGTGCATACCCTCGGAGATGCTCATCTCTACTCGAATCATCTTGAACAAGTCGAATTGCAGTTGTCTCGTGACCCCAAACCTCTTCCGCATTTGAAATTGAATCCCCAAGTCGATTCAATTTTTGATTTCAAGTTTGAAGATTTCAGTTTGGAAAACTACGAATCGCACCCGCACATCAAAGGCGCCGTTGCAGTTTAGTCGATCGCCCTTTCGACCCAATGGATTTTACCCATGAACGACTCGAAGCCCGCGACCAAGTCAATTGCCATGATTGTTGCTGCAGCGGAGAACGGTGTGATTGGTGTCAATGGCGATTTGCCATGGCGGCTTTCTTCTGATTTGAAACGCTTCAAGAAATTGACGATGGGGCATCACATCATCATGGGTCGCAAGACCTTTGACTCGATCGGTCGTTTACTGCCGGGGAGAAAAACGGTGGTTGTGACTCGGCAAAAAGAGTTTGAGTTTGAGGGGGCGGTAGTCGTTCATTCGATCGAAGAAGCAATTGAAGTTTGCCAGCACGACGATAGCCCATTTGTGACAGGTGGGGCTGAAATATATCGGCTTGCGATGCCTTTGGTTAATGAGATTCAACTGACTCGAGTGCATACGGAAATTGTCGGAGACACGTTGCTACCTGAGATCGATTGGAATCAATGGGAATTGGTTGAATCACAGCGTCATCCGGCAGACGATAAAAACGAAGTCGAGTACTCCTTTGAGGTCTACCGACGCAGGTAGAGTTTTGCCGAGGTCGGGTAACTGATTGAGCCAGTTTTAAACGCATATTGTTGATCGATGGATTACAATATGAGTAAGCTTTCTTGACTTGATATGCACCATGACCTGGAATCACACGATGGTTTACCGCGCCTTGATTTTTTTTGCTTCTGCTTCGACTTTTCTCGCCTTAAACCTGTTTTGTTTTGAATCGGCCAACGGGCAGCGGGTTTCCTCGGAACCGAACCTCTCTCTGACTGAATCGCTTTCTTTTCGGTCGATTGGGCCTTATCGGGGCGGTCGATCTGCCGCGACGGCGGGCGTGGCCGATAATCCGATGCTTTATTACATGGGAGCGGCCGGTGGTGGAGTCTGGAAAACAGAAGATGCCGGTTCGAGTTGGGAGAATATTTCAGACGGCTACTTTGGTGGGACCATCGGCGCGATAGAAGTCTCTCCGTCTAACCCCAACGTGATTTACGTGGGAGGGGGTGAAGTCACGGTTCGAGGAAATGTTTCGCATGGCTACGGGATGTGGAAGTCGAAAAATGGTGGCAAATCGTGGACTTCAATCGGCTTAAAGGATTCTCGTCGTATTCCCAGAGTCAGGGTTCATCCGACGAATCCAGACATCGTTTACGCCGCTGTGCTGGGACATCTCTATGGTCCCAATGAGCAGCGAGGCGTATTTAAAAGTACTGATGGTGGTGAGACCTGGAAGCGTGTTTTGTTCGCCAACGCGGAAGCGGGTGCTGTTGATCTCGTCATCGACCCAGGCAACCCCAGTGTGATGTATGCAGCAACCTGGAAAGTCTTGCGCACGCCTTACAGTCTTGAAAGCGGTGGCGAGGGGTCTGGCATTTGGAAAAGTACCGATGCGGGGGAAACGTGGACGAACATCACCGGTCATAGCGGTCTTCCCGGAGGAACGATTGGGATTTGTGGAGTCACCGTTTCACCTGTCGACTCGAATCGAGTCTGGGCCATGGTGGAAGCCGAAAATGGCGGACTTTTTCGTAGCAGCGATGCCGGTGAGACTTGGTCACGCGTCAATGATGAAAGGAAACTGCGACAGCGGGCGTGGTACTACACTCGAGTTTATGCGGGGCCAGAGAGCGTTGACGAAGTGTACGTTTTGAACGTTCGTTTTTGGCGTTCGGGTGATGGTGGAAAATCGTTTGATTCGATCCGTACGCCACACGGTGATCATCATGATTTATGGATTGCCCCCAATGACCCTAAGCGGATGGCGGTTGCGGACGACGGAGGTGTGCAAGTTTCTTTTAATCGCGGCAAGACTTTTTCAACGTATGAAAATCAACCGACGGCGCAATTTTATCGGGTCACGACAGATAATCATTTTCCATACAGGATTTACGGAGCTCAGCAAGACAATTCAACCGTTCGAATTCTAAGTCGTACCAGCGGTCGCAGCATTGGTGAGCGCGACTGGGAACCGACTGCCGGTGGTGAGAGTGGGTTTATTGCGCCCGATCCTAATGATCCAGAGATTGTCTACGGAGGGTCTTACGGTGGTTTCTTAACTCGAATCAATCATCGAACCAAAGAAGTGCGAAACATTCATGTTTGGCCTGATAATCCAATGGGGCACGGTGCCGGTGATGGGAAATTTCGGTTTCAATGGAATTTTCCAATCTTCTTTTCTCGCCATGATTCGAAAGTGCTCTATACCGCTGCCAATGTGTTATTCAAAACGACCGATGGTGGGCAATCTTGGAAACAGATAAGCGGAGATCTGACCCGCAATGATCCAGCCAAGCTTGGGTCGTCAGGCGGACCCATTACCAAAGACAACACAAGTGTCGAATACTATTGCACGATATTTGCGGCCACCGAATCCGTCAGCGAGCCGGGGGTGATCTGGGTTGGCTCAGATGATGGGTTGATTCATGTCACCCGCGACGGCGGAAAGAAATGGGAGAATGTCACGCCGCCTGAATTACCTGAATGGGCGCAAATCAATTCGATCGAAGCCCACCCAACCGAGCCGGGCGGGCTTTATGTGGCCGCAACTCGGTACAAATTGGATGACTTCAAACCGTATTTGTTAAAAACAACAGATTACGGAAAGAGCTGGCAGCAAATCACCCAAGGAATCGATCGAACTCACTTTACGCGAGTGATTCGTGCTGATACCCATCGCGAGGGATTGTTGTATGCGGGGACCGAGTCAGGGCTCTACATTTCCTTTGACGACGGGGCGAACTGGAACTCATTCCAATGCAATTTACCGGTCGTTCCCATTACCGATCTAGCTTTAAAAGACGACGATCTGATTGTGGCGACTCAGGGAAGGTCATTTTGGGTTTTAGATGATCTTTCAACGGTCCATCAATGGAACGACGAACTGCAAGAAGAAACTGCATTTCTGTTTCAATCACCGCCCACGCTGCGGATGCGTGGCAGTGGTGGCTCTCAACCGGGGCGTGAATCGGGGCAGAATGTTGCCTCGGGTGTTCCGTTGCGTTTTCACCTCAAAGAAACCCCCTCTAAAAAGACTCAAACTCGATTGGAAGTTTTAGATTCCAAGGGTACTTTGATCCATGCATTTAGCACCAAGCCTGACAAAGAGCGTAAGGAATCGACCTTAAAACTCAAACGAGGCCTAAATGAAATCCGCTGGAATATGCGTTATGAAGGTGCGGAGACTTTCGATGGAATGGTTTTGTGGGGCGGCGGAACGGGGGGGCCTCAGGCGGTTCCTGGTCGCTATCAGGCCCGCTTGGTGCAAACCAAGGTAGGTAAAACTAAAACGTCCAAAAATTCAGATTCTGGAAAAACCTCCGACGAAGCCTCTCGCGAGACCATCTTCGCGTTGGAAAGAGAATTTGAGATCGTCAAGGACCCGCGCTCAACCGCCAGTCAAAAGGACCTTCTGGCTCAGTTTGAGTTTTTGATCGGAGTTCGGAATAAGCTGACCGAAGTCCACGCGGCGATCAAAGAGATTCGAGATGTCAAAAGCCAGATCGAGGGTTTGACAGTCAGAATTGAAAAGGAGCCTGCGAACCAAGGATTGGTTAAAAAAACCAAAGAAATCGTTGCCCAGCTAGTCGGTTTGGAGGAAAAGCTCTACCAGACGAAGAATCAGAGCCCTCAGGATCCCTTGAATTTTCCGATTCGGTTAAACAATCGGCTAAGTTCTTTAGTCGGCGTGGTCAGCATGGGTGACAATCCGCCAACACGTCAAGCGGAGCAGGTTCGCGATGTTTTAATCGAAGAAATCGACCAACTGCTCCGGGAACAACAAAGAGTCGTGAAGAAAGGGATTTCTGATCTCAATCAGGCAATTCGGAAAGCAAAGATTCCAGCGATCTTCACCGACCAGTGAGGGGAGGTGTCTTAATCCATTGATTTTGGCGATCGTGAAGCTGGTATTTTCGAAGCAAAACTCCGGGCAACCCCTATTAGCACTCAATGATCGGGTGGCGTTTCGCCTTAACTTGGCTGACAGAGAGGGTGCAGGCCCGTCAAATTGCCGATAAGCTTTTTAAAGGGGGGCGTTCTGCCAAAGTTGAGCTTCGATTGGTCTTTCGGGGGCAAAGCGTTCATTTGCTGCTTTTTCCTCTACACTCCCTATTTGGATTTGTCGGAAAATATCGATGCCACTACAATTGGCAGTGAGGACAGACCTCGATTTCTGTCCGTACTAAGACAACTTTTCGGGAGCATCGGTGGAAATCAAAGTCACAGCCAAACATGGTGAACTTAGCGACGAGATACAGGAGACCATGAAAGCAAAAGCGGCCAAGTTGCCGAAATTCTTTGATCGAACGACTGCCATTCAAGTTCTTGCTGATTTGAAGCATATCGACAATCCCAAGGTTGAGATCATCGTTTCGGCAGAAGAGGTCAATGATTTTTTCGCGTCCGACACTGGGACCAATGTCATGGTGGCGCTAGACAGCACGATTTCAAAAATCGAACAACAACTCAAGAAGCACAAAGAGAAACTAAAAACGGGAAATCGGAACCGCGATCACAAGATTTCTGAGGCTCCGATCGACGACGAAGAGTGAATTTGCCTCTCGGCAAATCCAGCTACTTCGACCGACCCCTCCGAACCGAAGATATCGGTGCGGCAACGAGACAACACATACATACAAGGAACCTTTTATGAAGTTTTCTGATTTCGTGAAAACAAAAGCGATTAAGGCAGAATTGGCAGCGACGGACAAAGAAGGTGTCGTCCGTGAACTTGTTTTGAGCCTGGTTGATTCCGGCCAACTCGAAGCAGACGATCAAGATACGATCGTGCAAGCTATTCTGAAGCGTGAGGAACTCGGAAGCACCGGCATCGGACGCGGAATTGCGGTCCCTCACACAAAACACCCCTGCGTATCTAAACCGGTTGGAACTGTTGGAGTTAGCACAACGGGTGTTGAATTCCAAAGTCTCGACGGAGAACAAGTTCAACTGTTTTTTATGTTGATCTCTCCGCCAGACCAACCCAACGATCACTTGCGAGCGTTGGAGAACATCTCCAAGCAATTGCAAGATGAAACATTCTGCCGATTCCTGAAACAGTCCCGGACTCCCGAGGACATTCAGCAGATTCTTGAAGAAGCTGATAACAATCAGTTTGTTCTGTAGATTGAAACTAGTGATTCAACTAGATAGTGGTTCAAATAACTCATGTCTGATCAATTCAGATCATCGACGGTCACCATTCAAAATCCTCAAGGCCTGCACATGCGCCCCGCGTATTTGTTTGCCGAGACCGCGGCTAAATTCGATTCCAAGATTGAATTGATCAAAGACGACATTCGAATTGATGGGAAAAGCGTCCTGTCTATATTGACGTTGGGAGCGACCCAAGGAACGTCAGTTTCTGTTGAAGCGACAGGAACAGACGCCGTTGACGCCATTAAAACTTTGGAAGGGCTTTTGGTTTCAGGTCTCACCGCCTCAAATCAATTGACCGAATCCGGGGATCCCGAACAAACCTAGTCCGATATGAGAGATTGCCACTAACAGTTGAATCGAATTTGCCAGTTTTATTTTAGCCTTTGAAATAGGTCCTATAGATTGTCAGGCGTGATTCGATGAAGACACGGTTTCGAACCGTAGCTGGAAACACTTTATTACCAGGAACTCTTCCTGCGTTTCGAGTCGAACTGCGCGGATGTAGGTCCGAGATATCGTCATCGGTTGGCCATTGGTTGCCGACTGTGACACTCATTGCCGCCGCGGAAAGGTCGCATGCCTTATTGAACGATAGGTATCAACCTTTGCGTTTTGGGCCAAGTCGGCCAACTCTGACGGCAATTCCACTCTGGACTTTGAGCGACTCCCCCCGGGGGGTGGCAGGAATTCGGAATGCCAGATCCAGCTCGATGCTGCGACTGAGTCATTCCATCGACCAAAGTCTCAAGTCGTTGATAGCCAATTTTGGCATATCAATTGAATTACTAAATCACACATTGCGTCGAGGCGCAAGCGTTCTCTACCGATCGCTTTGCTTCCGAATTCGACAAGTCGTCAGCGACGAGCTGGCGGTAGACCGAACGAAAATCCTCGGACGCCAGGAAAGAACAAACAATCATGAAGAAAACAATGCTAGTCAATGCATCGCAGACCGAAGAATGTCGGATTGCGATCGTCGAAGACGGCCGGCTGGAAGAGCTGTACGTTGAGCGAGCGAGCCAAGACAACTATGTCGGCAACGTCTACAAAGGAAAAATAGTCAATTTGGAACCCAGCATTCAGGCTGTGTTCGTCGATTTTGGGGTTGGCCGAAATGGTTTCCTCCACATCAGTGATGTCGAGCCTCGCTATTTCAAGCAGGGAGGATACGACCCTGACGAAATGATGCGTAAGGAAAAAGAAGCGGCGGCGGCCAACGGTCGCAATCGCCGTCCACCTTCGCACGGTGGATTCCGTCCACGTGTGAAACCCCCGATTCAAGAGATTTTCAAGCGGGGTGACGAAGTTCTGGTGCAGGTAATCAAAGAAGGAATTGGGAACAAAGGGCCGACACTTTCAACGTACATTAGTATCCCCGGTCGCTATTTGGTCTTAATGCCTGCTTTGGGACGCATCGGCGTTTCGCGGAAAATTGAAGATGAGGAAGAACGCCGGCGACTCAAAGAGTACTTATACGACCTGAAACCACCCAAAGGACTTGGGTTTATCGTGCGAACGGCCGGTGCGGGGCGATCACGAAAAGAGCTGTCGCGCGACCTTGCCTACCTGCTCAGGCTCTGGAAGGTGATCGCCAAGCGAGTGCAGAGTATTGCCGCACCGATCGATATCTACGAAGAAAGTGACATGATCATTCGTACGATTCGGGATATTTTGACCGCGGACATCGACACAATCGTGATTGATGATGCGGCTGCCCATGATCGTGCGAAAGAGTTTTTGAAATTGGTGATGCCGCGACACGCCAATAAATTGCAACACTACAGCGGCAAAGACCCGTTGTTTCATCAGTACCGAATGGAAGGTGAAATCGCCAAGATCCATGCCCGGGAAGTACCCCTACCCGATGGTGGCTCAATCGTTATCGATCAGACTGAGGCGTTGGTGGCGATTGATGTGAACAGCGGAAACTTCCGCTCCGAAGACTCGCCTGAAGAGGCTGCTTACCGGCTTAACCTTTCGGCAGCCAAGGAGATTTCTCGACAACTCCGTTTGCGGGATCTTGGTGGTGTCATCGTCAACGATTTCATCGATATGCGACGTGATAAACATCGCCGAGGAGTGGAAAGAACACTCAGAGATTCGATGAAACGTGATCGTGCCCGGACTAAAATCCTTCGAATCAGCCCCTTTGGTTTGGTGGAGATGACTCGACAACGAGTTAAACCAGGGCTCAAACGGAGCCTCTACTCTGAATGCCCTTGCTGTAACGGTCGGGGTAACGTCAAGACAGAAGAAAGCATGGCTCTCGATGTTTTGAGAATGCTGATGCTGGCGACCGAGCAAAAGAATATTCATTCGGTCTCTGTTCGGGTTAACGAAAAAGTTTCTTCGTATTTGAACAACCAAAAGCGGAAAGAGTTAGCTGAACTCGAAGGTCGAGGCACATTAGATATCCGAATTCTCGGCAGTGAGACAGTATTTCCCGAACATTTGGAGTTAGAGTGCCGGGATGACAATGGACGCGAAGTTTCATTGCCTGCGATCAAAAAGTAGGCGCTTGAGAACTGCCTGAGGTATCTCACGTGAAATCATGCGATTAAACGAATGGCGTGGTTTCGAGTGGGAGCTATTTCCAATCCGGAAGCATTGGTTTGCATCTTCAACGGCGTCTTTGCGGGACGCTGTGTCGTTGCAGGCTCACGGTGGGCTCGTACCAGGTCTCCAAATCGGCTGGTGAAATCGTCACTACTCAATTCCATTCTGGACGGATCGACAAGTTAACACGGCGACGCGCAATCACCGGCGATAATGAATTTATCTTCTTTGTGTTGAGAACCGGCTTCAACAGCAGGTGGAGTGTTTGAGTTGCCGTCAGCGCGCAAAAAGACCGGCTCCCAAAGTTGAAGCCGGTCGAAGTGTTTCTCGCCCCGTTTTAGATCTTAAAGTTAAAACGGTTCCAACATTGAAAAGAGCTGGTCGAGCTTGTTCATTTTGTTGGCCATTCGAACTTGGTCTCCAGCGGAATCAGATTCGAAGAAAAGTCGCCATGACGTTGAGAAGTCTGCTTCTGGGTTGAAGCGACCATAGTCGGTTGCGAATTGAGTCGTCTTCAAATACCACCACTGATTATCTCTTGAGATATCGTAGAACTCAATGTCGTCTGGACGCGTCTGTATCCAACCACTGAGTTGCGTGAATGAGTTCCAGTAAGAGCCTTGTGCTGGGAGCACATTCAGGATGTTTTCGCGGCCCGCCCAGTTGTACCCAATCTCACGTGGAACTTCAGCCGAGTAGTAGTCATTTAGCGTGTCGTCTAACTCATCCCAGTTGCCAAACGTTTGTTGTCGTTCAAAGTAAGTGATCGTATCAAAACCACCTGTTTCAGGGTTAAAGACTTGGTCCACGATTTCGACCAACTCATTCTTGGCAATGCGTTCTGAACTCGGAATCGAAATATTCTTGATGAAGACCAGGGGTCGATCAGAAATGGTCCCTTTCAGGAGTCGAGTGTTTTCAGTTTGGTCATGAAGTAGTTTGAAGCCTTGATCAATCGCTTCGACTTCTCGGTTGGTCCATTCATCATTTCCATTGCGAAATTCGATTGAGGCATCAGAGAAGAGTTGTTGGGTGATGGTATCGCCACCAAACACGAGGTACCGGTTCTTGCCTTCGAGGTCTCTAATGAAGTCGCCGGGTGCGACACCGCCAAAGCTTCCATCGTTACCGCTTTGACCGATCAGGGTGTCGATTCCCGCTTCACCGTAGAGGTCATCATTTCCGTTTCCTCCGTAGATCAGGTCGTCATCAGCACCGCCGTGCAAGATGTCTTTACCGTCTCCACCGTTTACAACGTCGTTTTGGTTCTCACCATAAATCACGTCGTTGTCGTCTTGTCCGTAAAGCAGGTCTTCACCATCACCACCCCGAATCGTGTCTTCACCCTCAGCGCCAAATACGATGTCATTTCCAGCTAGGCCAGAAATCAGATCGTCATCTTCGTTTCCGATCAGCGTATCGTCACCAGAGTCGCCATACATTTCATCGTTGCCCTGGCCGCCGTAAAGCAAATCATCCTCGGAGCCGCCAACCATAAAATCGTCGCCACTACCCCCGAACAGCTTGTCGTTTCCTTCACCTCCGTCGATGTAGTCGGATGCGTCATTTCCGTAAATGCGATCGCTTCCGCTACCGCCTAGCAAGGTGTCGTTGTCATCTTGTCCAAAGATGATGTCATCATCATTTTGTCCTTCAATTCGATCGAGGCCGGCTTCACCCAGCATTTGGTCATGGCCATCGCCACCTTTCATGTTGTCATTCCCGGAACCTCCGAACATGATGTCATCGCCAGCGTCTCCATTCATCGTGTCGTTGCCGGCTTCCCCGATCAGAAGATCTGCCCCGTCGTGACCATTCATGACATCATTTGCATCTCCGCCATAAAGCCGGTCAGCACCTTCATTGCCATTGATTTGGTCGATGTCGTCACCACCAAAAATCAGGTCGTTACCAAGATTGCCGGACAGAAGGTCGCTGCCGTTTTGCCCTGAAATAACATCGTCACCTCCGTTTCCGTTGACGGTGTCGTCACCGTCGCCAGCGTAGATGTCGTCGTCGTCTTCACCACCACTTAATTGGTCAGCACCTTCGTTGCCCCAGATTTGGTCTTTCCCCGAACCACCGTTGATGATGTCGTCGCCCGCTTGCCCGATCAGCGCGTCATTGCCCGAGTCGCCGTTGACAATGTCGTTGCCGGTGAAAGCGTAGGCAGTGTCATTGCCGGATCCGCCACTGATTGTGTCGTCACCAATACCGCCGTAGAGATTGTCGTTACCGGCATCGCCATTGAGAGTGTCGTTGCCATCTTCTCCAAAAATAAAATCGTTGCCTTGACCACCGTCAATGGTGTCCATCCCATCATTTCCATGGAGTCCATCATCACCATCTCCACCGGAAATGGTGTCGTCACCTTCACCACCAAAAATGCGATCGATACTGGTACCACCCGTTAGTTGATCGTCACCGCCTTCGCCAAAAACATTAGTTGGCAAATTGGTTAGGTTGTTGAAAACGTCATTTCCGTCTCCACCATAAAAACGAATGTCGGTGATCGATGTTGTATCGAAATCACTGGTGATCGCATTGAGTGAAAATGTTGTTCGACCCGAAACCAGTTCACTGACCAAGCCAGTGTCGTCGGTTGCGTCGCCGGTCATCGTGACAACGCCTGAATCGAACACAATGCTGGCAAGTAAATTGCGAGGCTCGAGGTTCTGATAATTCAGACCACGGTTTCGTGTTGATTTTCTAATCGCTCGGTCACGATTGAACAGTTTTTGAGAAACATTTGCTACGAATCGAAGCATGGTGGTAAATCCCAGACGGAAAAAGTCACATGGAAGGACAGGAAAGGTGAAGAAATTCCCTATAGTCCGTTGTAGTTAGAGGGTCCTGACAATTCAAACCTAACCCTGTAAAACCCAAGTATTTCGGACAAAATTTGAGGTGACTTGACCTGTGTTGACGACCTTTTTGGCGGAAATCAATTCAGATCAAAACTTCTCTTGTGTTAACGCAATATTATCTCTATCGGCTTTTGACGCTAAAGATTGAACGCAGTTCCCTGCTATCAAGTGAAAAATAATCATAATCCTCAAAATTCGCCAAATCCCTACCGTTTATCTGCCGATCCGTCAAAGTAAGGAATGCCGCGCTATAGCGAGGTAAAGTCAATCCGCCCACCTTGAAACGTGGGCTCGAAAATTTGAGGTGATCATGGACGATCGCAATTTTTGCTCTACTAATATGAAAAATTCAATGCATCAGTGTGCCAAGACGTTCGTTTTGGCGATGATTCTGTTTCTGCTCAGTAATGCCGCCGCATTCGCGGTCGATGTTAACTGGATCTGGTCCCCCAAGAAAACCGGGATCGCCGGGACTTCGCCGCAAGGGGATTGCTACTTTCGCAAAAAATTTACGTTGATTCGTCCAGACAAAGCAGAGCTGGAAATAGCTGCTGGTGATGAGTACGAGGTTTACATCAACGGTCGCCTTGCTGCACGTGGCCAATCCTATGCATCAGCCAGCAAGTTGGATGCTACCAGTTTCCTCGAACCTGGCGTGAACTTAATTGCCGCCCGGGTTCGGCACCACGATGGCAACCAAGTGGGTTTGGCGATTCGTTTTCGTGTGAAGGAAAAAGGTGAAACACGTTATCGGAGCCTTGTCTCGGACAGTTCATGGCGAACTCGAATTGAGTCTGTTCCTTCTTGGAATAGTACAACCTACAACGACCTTGGTTGGCTTAAAGCACAGGCCATTGGCACAGCTTTGGGAAAAAAACAGGAAGCTTCCAGTCGGATTGAGTCTCAAGCGGTCACTGAAAAGCTTGCAACAGAGATCAGCCAGACTCCGGAAAATTCAGATCAAGCGGTTGAGCAAACTCAGGTCCCGATCGTATCGGCAAGTGTCGTTTCATCGGAATTTGATGCCTCGGTTCCAACAACGACCCTTCAGGCGGTTGAGAAAGAAATTCCGGATCAAGAATTGGGTCTGCCGGTAAGTTCACTGCAATCAATGCGTGACACTGAGTCCTTGAACCCATCTCAAATACCAATCGTCGTGGTCGGGAAGGACGAAGGCGAAGAAAAGAGCGTTGCAAAATCTTCGGCTAAAGAGGACGAGCCTAAACAAAGATTTGAGATCAATCCTGAATTCAGCGTTCAGGCTGTTCTCGGTCCTGATGAGACCGGATCTTTGATCGCAATGGAGTTCAACGAGTTTGGCAAGTTACTACTTGCACGCGAGGGCGGCCCGCTTTTGATTGCTGACCCGAAAAAAGATCTTGATGATCCGGAAAGAGTTCGCGTTTACTGTGACGACGTGAAAAACTGCCAAGGGATACTTGCACTTAACGGTGAAGTTTATGTGACAGCGGAGGGCCCTGACGGGATAGGGCTCTATGTGTTGGCGGACAAAGATCAAGATGGGACTTTGGAAATCAACAGAAAGCTGGCTGGTTTCACAGGCAAAGGGGGCGAGCATGGTCCCCACGGAATTCAGCTTGGACCCGATGGAATGATCTATGTGATCGTTGGAAACGGGAGTCAAATACAAACGGAAGTGAATCAGACCAGTCCCTACTTGCATTACTACGAAGGTGATTTGATTCCTCGCTACGAGGATCCGGGTGGTCATGCGGTGGGAGTCAAGGCTCCCGGCGGAACGGTTGTTCGTCTATCACTCGATGGGAAGACGGTAGAGACAGTCGCCGGTGGAATTCGTAACGCCTATGAGCTTGTCTTCGACCATACGGGTGAAATGTTTATTCATGACAGCGATATGGAGTCAGATATTGGCACCACTTGGTATCGGCCGACGAGGGTTTACCATGTGCCCGCAGGAGCGGAGATGGGATGGCGCGGTGGTTCGGCCAAGTTTGCCAACCATTTTGTCGATCAAACACCGGCAATCTGTGAAACTGGACGTGGTTCTCCAACGGGTGCCGTGCTTTATCAGCATTTGCAGTTTCCCCTTCGCTACCAAGACACGATGTTTTTTGCCGATTGGTCCGAAGGTCGAATTCTGTCACTACACACAGAACGTAACGGTTCATCGTTTACAGCGAAAACTGAAACATTTCTTAAGGGCCGTCCACTTAACGTCTGTGATTTGGCTGTCGGTGAAGATGGTTCGTTGTATTTTTGTACGGGAGGTCGAGGCACCTCTGGCGGCGTTTACCGAGTTGTGTGGAACGGCGATGTGCCAGAAGAAATGCTTGAGTTTGAATCAGACTTAGCCAAAGTGATTCGTCACCCCCAGCCCAATTCGGCCTGGGCTCGCCAAAACACGGCTCAGCTCAGACTCAAAATGGGTAAATCGTGGGAGTCATCCATTGTTGGTGTTGCCTCGGAAAAGAGAAACTCCGAAAAACTTCGGCTAAGGGCATTAAGTTTGATGGTTCTTTATGGCCCCGAGCCATCAGTTGAGCTGCTAGGTGAACTGGGGAAAGATGAGAGTCCCGAGATACGTGCTCAGGTGGCGAGACTTTGTGGCCTCAAAGCGGGAACCGATTGTGTTGAACTGCTCGAAAGTCTGACTCTGGACAAGGACGGAAAGGTGCGACGTGTAGCTGGCGAAGCGTTTCTCCGTTTGGGCGGTCGGCCGACCATGTCGACCCTCCTCACGATGGCTTCTTCCACCGATCGAGTTGAGGCAATGACTGCTCGAAGATTACTGGAACATGCCCCTGCGGACCTGTGGGAATCGGCAGTCTTCTCCACCAATAACAAGCGGCAGTTTATTCAAGGCTCGGTGGCTTTGATGACAGCTGACCCAACGCTCGATCGCGCTTATCAAATCTTGGCAAACGGTGTTCGGTTCATGGAAGGATTTGTTGATGATTCTGACTTTGTTGATCTACTTCGCACGATGGAGTTGGCTTTGGTTCGTGGGAAAGTAGACCCATCGAAAGTTCCCGGTCTCAATCAAAAAATCGCTAACGAGTTTCCAGCAGGTAACTCGGTGATCAATCAGGAACTTGTTCGGATTATGTCCTACCTCAAGGTTGGTGATCTCTCCGGGCGACTCGAAGAGTATCTCAATGATGAGAATGTCAGTCTTGAAGACAAAGTCCATTTGGGCATGTATATGCAATCCGTGGGAGGATCGCTGAGCTCAGAGTCTCGGATGGCAATGGTGAACATTCTCGAAATCGCGAGGACTCAACCTGAGGCAGGCGGTAGCTATAAACTTCACCTTCAAGCAGCGATCAAGCAGTTATCTGCAAATGTCGAAGACATGGATCTGAAGCAAGTTTTTGGAAATGGCGAGAAATGGCCAACCTCCGTTATCGCAGCGTTTTATAAGCTCCCCCAAAAGCTTGACTCTGAAATGGTGCAAACCATTATTGAGATGGATCGTCGCATGAAACAGCAAACCAGCAGTGATGCTCAGATTAACCAAGCTCGACTGGGAGTGATTGCTGTGCTCGCCCAAAGCGGTGACGAAGCTTCGATGAATTATCTTCGTGAGCTTTGGCAAGACGAAGAGCTTCGTCGAACTGATATTTCAATTGGGCTTGCCCAGCAACCGAATGGTCCGAATTGGGTGTATTTGGTCAGTAGTCTTCCGGTTTTGGATGATTTGACCGGAATCGAAGTCCTTGAAAAGCTGAGGACCGTTCCGCGACGACCACGGGAATCTCGACATTTTAAGGATGTGATTGATCTCGGATACCGTTTGCAAGGTGAGAGAACGGACGCGGTGATCCGATTGCTTGAACACTGGTCTGGCGAAACCTTAGCTGTTGGATCAGGGACTTGGGATTCACAACTTGGTGTCTGGCAAACTTGGTACGCAAAGAAATTTCCCGATGCTGAAAAAGTCGTGGTGAATGCTGAGTCTGCAGCATCGAGCCAATACTCTGTCCCGGAATTATTGGCGAGTGTCCAGAGTGGTGGGGCGGCGAATCTTCAACGAGGACACGAATTGTTCACGAAAGCACAATGTGCAAGTTGCCACCGAGTGGGCGAGCACGGCGAAAGCGTTGGGCCCGATCTGACCAATCTTGCGAGTCGTTTCTCGATGCGAGAAGTAATCGAATCGACAATCTCTCCATCCAAAGTTATTCCGAACCGATACGCATCGAAGACGATTTTGACGATTGATGGTGATCAATTTACAGGAATGGCTCGACTCAGTCCGGATGGATCGTATTTTGTGTTGCAACAAGATGGCCAACGGATTCGAGTTAAGGCGGATGACATTGAAGAAGTTGCCGATAGCGTGGTTTCAGGAATGCCAGCTGGATTGCTGGATGATTTGACCGAAGCCGAAGTCAAAGACTTGTTTCAGTACATGATGCAAACGAAACAACCAACGGCTGTTGGCCGAACCAGTCAGATGTTGCAACCTATTCTGGAGCAACCTACCGGTCCGTCAGAGGCGTCGGTTGCAGAAGTAGAGGTGCCGGTTATGCGTTGAGGCCGGCTCGCAGTAGATAAGCCAAGATGACGGACGTTCGGTCCTCGTCGAAAGTAATTTTGAAAGCCACGCAGTGGGTTGATCCCGGGGGTCTGCGTGGCTTTTTTATTGCGCTTGTTGTGGTTAAGATTTGCATCAGATTTCGATCCGCTTTTGCTCACAGGTCTAAAATTTGGTTCTCATGTCTGACAACGTTAAAGCACCCTCCGACTCAAAAATGTCCGTCAATGAAATCCGACAGATCGTCAGAGAGTTTGTTGACGAACGTGATTGGAGGCAGTTTCATTCGCCCAAGAACCTTAGTATGTCTTT
>JAQWLH010000074.1 GCA_029247405.1 Mariniblastus sp. | reverse complement strand
CTCGGATGATTGCAAAGAAGAGCGCGACGGAAGCGGCCAACGATATGATCAAAGACTTGTCGAGGACTTACAATCGTGCTCGGCAGTCACAGATCACTGGAGAGATCATGGAAGTCATCGGTGGTGTTGAGGCACTTGAAGGCTAAAAACCAATCGGAATTCGGATGCGGAATCGGGATTCAAAACGTACAAACTTTCTTTGAACACTGTTAACTAAGCTAAAGCAAAATCCTATGGCTAACATCGGTAAAATCACCCAAGTGATCGGTTCGACTTTTGATGCTGAATTCAGCGCTGAAAGCATGCCGGCTATTTATAATGCTGTGACCGCGGAAATTGACGCGGGCGGACAAAAGCGAAAGCTTTGGGGTGAAATTTCAAAACACCTTGGCGGCGGTCGAGTTCGTTGTGTCGCTCTAGGTTCAACCGAAGGGTTGCGACGTGGTGCGGATTGCACTGATACCGGTGGTCCTGTTTCGGTTCCTGTGGGTGACGAAACCTTGGGTCGCGTATTCAACATGTTGGGTGAACCGGTCGACGGTCGCGGAGAAGTTAAAGCTACCGAAAAACGCTCAATCCATCGGCAAGCACCTGCAGTTTCGGAGCTTTCAACCAACACCGAGTTGTTTGAAACAGGAATCAAGGTGGTTGACCTTTTAACTCCGTTTGTTCGGGGTGGTAAAGCGGGACTGTTCGGTGGTGCGGGACTCGGCAAGACCGTGATTCTGACCGAGTTGATCGCTCGTATCGCATCTCAGCATGGTGGTTACTCAGTGTTCGCGGGTGTTGGAGAGCGTACGCGTGAAGGAACCGACCTTTGGTTGGAGATGCAGGAAACAGAAATTGGTTCGACGGGACGAAAAGTCATCGAGCAAACTGCGATGGTCTTCGGGCAGATGAACGAACCACCTGGTGCTCGTTTGCGTGTTGCCCTGTCAGCGTTGACGATGGCGGAGCATTTCCGTGACTCAACGGGTGCCGATACATTGTTGTTTGTTGACAACATCTTTCGATTCTCACAAGCTGGCTCGGAGGTTTCTGCGTTGCTTGGGCGGATGCCATCGGCGGTCGGTTATCAGCCGACCTTGGCGACAGAGATGGGTGCTCTGCAAGAGCGTATTGCGTCAACTAACAAAGGTGCGATTACCTCAGTACAAGCGGTATACGTCCCTGCGGATGATCCGACCGATCCAGCTCCAGCGACGGCGTTTGGTCAGTTAGATGCGTTCCTTTATCTTGAGCGTTCGATTTCGGAAAAGGGTATCTATCCTGCGGTTGATCCGTTGGCATCTTCTTCTCGTATTCTTGATCCGCAGTATGTTGGTGATCATCACTACGAAGTCGCGCGTCGCGTTCAAATGACGCTTCAGCGTTACCGAGAACTTCAGGACATCATCGCGATTCTTGGTGTTGATGAACTTGCCGAAGAAGACAAGCTGATTGTTCATCGTGCTCGTCGTATCGAGCGTTTCCTTTCGCAACCGTTCTACGTAGCGGAGGTCTTCACCGGAAAGCAGGGTGAATTTACTCCATTGGCCGAGACGATTCGATCGTTCGAAGAAATCTGTGACGGTAAGTGGGATCACTTGCCTGAAAGTGCATTCATGTACGTGGGTGCTGTTGAGCAGGCTGAAGAGCAAGCCAAGAAGATGGCTGCCAAGGCGTAGATTAGCGCGTTGGCGACTTGCCGTTATTATCGTTTATCCAGATCCGTTGTTTGAAGAAAGTTCGTCACTGAGATTGTAAATTGACGATCCAGTCGAGTTGGAATTATGGCTCAAATCAACATCGTTGTTGTGACTCCAGAAACTACTACGCTTGAGGCGGAAGTCGATGGCGTAATTGTTCCTTTGATTGATGGTTCTGCCGGTATTCTTCCGGGGCACTCGCCAATGATCGGCAGGCTTGGTCCGGGGGAATTGCGAACCAACACGGGGTCAACAACCGATCGCTATTACGTTGACGGCGGCTTTGTCCAAGTCGACGGAAACAAGGTATCGGTCTTGACTGGAAGAAGCGTGCCCGTGGGCGAGATCGATCTAGCTGCAGCGAAAACTGCGTTGGCTGAGGCGGAAAAGCTTGAGGCTGGAAACACAGAGTTAATTGCCATCAAGAACAAGTCCATCGAACAGGCAAGAGCCCAAATTCGGATGGTAGAAGGCTCTTAGGATCCACCTAGCCCCCGACTGCTGCCGACTGGCCAAGCCTGCGATGAATGAATTTGCAACGGTGTCCTTGGACGCTTAGGCTTATCGACGCTGTCCTTCGGGAAGATCCCTTGCCTGTGGTTTGTTTTCATCTTCCAAACCCAGTGGAGTGCCGTCTGGTTTCTCCAAACTGTCTCGTAACGCTTTGTTCCAGACTTGGTATCCGACGGTGCTGAGATGCAGGCCATCTTCAGCGAATAACACAGGGTTCAAGGTGCCGTCTTGGAGCAGCATCGGTTTGTCGATATCGACGAAAAAAAGTTTTTCGTGTTGATCACAGTAGCTTGAAATCAAGCGATTTGCTCTTCGGTTTTTCTCGACAAGTTTCCAACGTTTGATGCTTGGTTTGATCGAAATATAGTGCAGCGTTGTTTGCGGTAATTCCTTTTGCAGGATTGCCACAAATTCTGCAAAATCAGCAAATACACGTTCGGGGGATTTTCCATCTTTGATGTCGTTGTCACCAGCGTACATCACGACGGCTTGGGGTTGGTACGTTAGTACGATGCGATCGATGAATTTGACGGAATCTGCCAGGTGAGACCCACCAAAACCTCGGTTGATGGCGGCCAAATCCGGGAAGCATTCTTCAAGATTCCAACGCCGAATACTTGAGCTGCCAACAAATAAAACCGAATGCTCAAGAGGTCGTTTAAGCTTGTCCAGCTGTTCGAATTTCTTGATCGCGGCATTCCATTTTGAAGAGTCATGGGGGTCTTGCGGTTCGGATTGGGCGACGGTGAGAGCCGAACATGCGATCAGGCAACTGCAGCCGCATAAGAAATTAAACAGAAGGCGTGTAACCATTATTTGCTCGATCTAAAGTTTTCGTTTAATTTTAATCGGGACGGAGAGCATCAAAAATCAGCGTGCTTTTTCACAATCTCAAGCATCGGTTGATGAAGGAGTGAGTTGGATGCCAAGACCGTTGAGGTTGTCAAAGTTAACGGCTCACCTTTACAGGTGGTGATTTTCCCACCTGCTTCGGTCAGGAAGATTCTTGCGGCGGCGAAATCCCACGGCGACAGCTTGTATTCAAAATAACCACCAAAACGCCCCAGTCCGACTTGGACCAGATCAAGTGCTGCTGTGCCAAAACGCCGGATACCATGAATGTTTTGTTCGAAGAGTTCTTCAATCGCTGCCAGGGTAGCCTTCATCATTGGTCCGCGATCGTAGTAAAATCCAGCCGCGATCATTGTTTCTGGTAGCGTCGCATGTTGATTGACCTCAACTCGTTCACCATTCCACCAAGCCCCTCTTCCCTGTTCGGCGGTAAATGTATCACCACGACTAGGGTCAAGCACGACGCCGCATTGGGGTTCGCCGTTGCAATAGTAGGCAACTGAAACGGCAAAATGTGGAATGTTGTGGGCAAAATTGTTGGTGCCGTCGAGCGGGTCAATCACCCAGAGGTGGTCAGCATCTGGTTTTGCTGAATGCTCTTCTTCGCCTAAAAACTGATGCCCAGGAAAAGCCTTCTTGATTTCAGCCACGATGGCGTGCTCAGCTTCGATGTCGGCTTGAGTGACGATCCCCTGATACTGCTCACCTTTTTGCTTGGTCCGGATGCCGGCAGCGGCGAGGTCTGCAAAATACTCTGAGAGGATGCGAGCACCCGCATGGGCAGCAGCCAGTGCCGCGCACAACTCTGAAGACGGTTGGGGTTGCGTCTTGTTGGTCATAGAGATGGGGGGATCGTTTGGCTGGCCACATCTTGTCATTTCTCAGCTCGCGGGGTCGAAGAAAAGTTTCGGTATAATTAGGCAGATGCGGGATGAAGCATCCCTGTCTGGCCGAAAGGGAAAATCCAAATATCCTTGCCTGTCGTCAGGGGGCTTGGAAGAGACGTTTTGATGAACTCATAATGCCAACGCGTTCAACCAGATCAATGCAGGCCTGGGGCTTATTGTAAATTCTTTTGACAGGCCCAGCAAAAATTGTCATGACTGTTTTGACGAATATTGTTTCATCAGTTCAGCAATCGCTTCTCGGTCTTCTGCAGAAGGTACCGTCGTGATTCCTTGAAGCCTGAAGCATTCTTTGGCGCTCCTTGACTGAAACCCGTCATTCAGGATGTCAAAACTATCGGTCGTGATCATTGCAGGATGGTTAACACCACAAGCATGGCACAGCTGGAGGATCTCTTTTCGCAGCGCCACAATGTAGTTGGCGAGTCGCGCACCTTTATCGGTCGGATCAAGCCCTCTCATCAGCCACTTGTTTTGTGTCGCGACGCCTGTTGGGCACTTGCCTGTGTGGCAAACTTGAGCTTGAATGCAACCGATCGCCATCATTGCTTCTCGGGCAATGTTGATCGTATCGCAGCCCATGGCCATCGCCAGGATTGCCTGTTCTGGGAAGCCCAGTTTTCCCGATCCAATGAAAGTGACTTTTTCGTGTAAACCGCGATCGGCGAATTCGCGAAATACTCTCGCAAAGCCCATTTTAAAAGGCATCGAAACGTGGTCTGAGAAAGTAAGGGGAGCAGCGCCTGTTCCGCCTTCGCCACCATCGATCGCAATAAAATCGACGCCACGGGTGCCACTTTCCATTAATGCAACCAAATCTCGCCAAAATTCCATTTCGCCGACTGCAGATTTAATGCCCGTTGGAAGTCCTGTTTTTTCAGCAAGGCGTTCCACAAAGTCTAAAAGTTCGTCGGGATTTGAGAATTCGAAATGTGAATTGGGTGAAAGGCAGCTTTGACCTTTCTCAATTCCACGAATGGCTGCAATCTCGGCGGTGACTTTTTTCGCCGGCAACACGCCGCCTCGTCCGGGCTTGGCACCTTGGCTCAATTTGATTTCTACCGATTTGATATCAAATTTTTGACAAGTTTCTACAAATCGGTTTTCATCGAATCGACCATCGGGAAGCCGAGCCCCGTAATACCCAGTGCCGAGCTGCCAAATTAGATCGCCACCGTGGTCGTGGTAAGGCGAGACTCCTCCTTCGCCGGTGTTCTGCATGCAGCCGGCAATCTTGCAGCCTCGATTGATTGCCTCGACCGCCGCAGCTGACAACGAGCCGTAGCTCATTGCAGAAACATTAATGATGGAATTTGGACGGAAGGCATGTTTTCGTCCTCGTGCACCACCAAGAATTTTTGCCGAGGGGATATGGTAGTGGGGGTCATAATTGGGGTCCTCAGGCTGAGTATCAAAAACTGGAAAAGCTGAGTGTTTGATAATCAGGTAGCCTGGATTATGCTCCAAGTCGTTATCGGTGCCGAATCCGAAATAGTTGTTTTCTTTGTCCGCTGATGAATAAACCCACTTTCGTTGGTCACGGGTAAACGGGCGTTCTTCGTTGTTGGAAGCGACGATATATTGGCGGAGCTTCGGCCCTAGCTCTTCGAGGAGATAGCGGCCATGTCCGATCAGGGGGTAATTTCGCAACACTGGATGGCGCTTCTGAAAGCAATCGCGAATTGCAATTACCAACAGAATTCCCAAAACTATCAACCAAGCCACGCAGATCTCCAACTAGGACCTTAAAAGCAAAGTGGCAAATGCCAACGGATTATTCTCGAATTCATTCTATCAAACACTTTTGCTCGCGGGGAGATTGGCAGGTTGTTGTGATCGAAAGGGCGATTGTTGGAAAACGAGTCGCTGCGCTGGTAGTCTAATGATTCGGTCAAACATTGATTTTTCGGTGAGGATTCTATGCGGTTCACTTTTCGAATATTTTTGTCGCTTATTTTTGTGGGCATCACGTGCGACTTGTATGGTCAAAAAAACGAGAAGGAAACGGTGGGGAGTATCGAGCAGCTCGATCCCGCCTTTGCCGAATTAATTGATTGCAATGAAGACATTGAAGTTTTGACCTCTGGATTTGAATGGTCCGAAGGCCCCGTCTGGATCAAATCCAAAGGTTACTTGCTGTTTTCAGATGTTCCAGAGAACAAAATCCACAAATGGGATCCGAAAAATGGCCATTCCGTTTTCATGGACCCAAGTGGGGCTGAGGGAGACAATGGCGAGAAAGAGCCGGGTTCCAATGGGTTAATGCTTGATGCAAAAGGGCGGTTGGTCGTGTGCGACCACGGCAATCGAAGGTTATACCGTGTTGAAAAAGATGGATAGAAAACAACGCTTGCCGACAGGTACAACGGCAAGCGATTCAACAGTCCTAATGATCTGGTGATTAACTCTAAAGGTGACATTTACTTTACAGATCCGCCTTATGGACTAAAAGACAAATCAAAACGAGAGCTTGATTTCTGTGGTGTTTACCGATTGTCAATCAATGGGAAAGTGACATTGGTGACCAAGGAGTTGGAACGACCCAATGGGATCGCACTTTCCCCTGACGAAAAAATAATTTATGTGGCTCAGTCGCATCGGCCTGCTCCGGTCTACAAAGCGTACGCGATTAAGGAGGATGGCACGACCGACAGCAAGGGAATAACACTTTTCAATTCCAAGGGATATGCCGAGGCAGGAGATCCGGGGATGCCCGATGGGATGTGTGTTGACGTCAAAGGGAACTTGTGGGCAACGGGGCCTGGTGGAGTTCTGGTGATTTCACCAAAAGGGAAGTTGCTGGGGAGGATCCTGATGGGACAGCCAACCGCCAATTGTGCTTTCGGCGAAGATGGTATGACATTGTTCATGACCTCCGATAACCGGGTTTGCCGAGTGAAGACCAAGGTCAAAGGACTTGGGTTTTAGGCAAGATTGGTTTGAAATCCAGAATCAATTAGCAGTCTCGTCGCAAAATCAATGTGTCGCCTTGGCTTGGGGCATGCCACCTTGGGTGGCTTGGTTGAAAATTAAAGGTGCGTTTTTCGATTTGGTGTTGGCGGTGGAGGGAACCTCTGTTTGGCAGAGGTCGGTGTCTACCTTTGATTTTCGCGGCGAATCTCGCGAGTGAGGATGTTGACTGGACGATGAATCAAGATAACCCTTACGAGTCGCCCGTTGGTCAAGATATCTTCGAAGCACACATTAGTTGTTCGGACTGTGGGGAAGTATGTGAGCAGGGCTTAATTCACGCGTTAGGTAATATCTCGTGGTTCCCGGTCGTCAAGGACTTCAAGATCGTTCAGCCTGAGCGATTGACAACGAAAAAGTTGAACCTGGAGACTAAGCTCAGAGCGATTCGTTGCAGGAATTGCGATACGATTACGATTGAGCTTAGCTCGAAGTAGGTCACGTAGACGCGAAATACTCGTGGTTGTGTTATCCAGGCCTGATGATGGCAAAACGTTCACCCTGCCCTGCCTTGGCCCCGGATCTTGTCTTAACTTCAACGATGGCGCCTGAACCAATTCAGATCTTCCTGAGGTGGAAGAGCGTTGGTTTTAAAAAGAATTGGTGCTCGAGACGCGCCTGTCGAGCCTCATCTTCGTCGTCGGCGAAGAACCACAGTCGCCAATCCAAGCCCCGAAAAAATGAAGCTGCTGGGCTCCGGAACAGCTGCTGCAAAACCTGTTACAGAAATGTTATCCAGGACAAATTCGTCTCGGCTACCGCTCCCGCTGACGTCGTTACCGGTCCAGCGTAGAAAAAACTGATTTCCATTATCCAGACTGTTACTAAAGGAAATGGTTGAATTGCGGTCAACCAAATTCCAGCCATTGCTGTCCGACGCCTCCGCCGACACAAAGTCTAATGTTCCAACATCCGTAAAGTTGGTGCCATCGGTTGACCAAGAAAAATTTAACGAGTTTGCGCGCTCAGTATTGTTTAACGCTCCAATGTCAAAGTCGATTTCAAATGAACTAAGGCTTTGTCCGGTTGAATTACCGATCCTCACGGTTAGATCGCCTGGGGTGAAATCTGATCCTCCGGGTTGAAAACCGACTCCAACATCGCCGGCCCCGTCATGGTTAAATGCATAAATTCCCCCTGACGATTCATTTCCAGATGAGGAGCCTCGGGCAAAGTCTCCTGAGTCATTCGAGCCGCCGAATTCGACGCTGCCATTGCTCCAGCCCGATGTAGCAAATGTATTTGAATCCAGCTTTCCACTTCCACCACCGGGGGCAAAACCACTCGCTGTAAAGCCAGTGAAATCCTCGATTTCCGCAGTGCCGATTCCAGTCAGGATGATATCGGCTTCCAGTGTCGAGAACGCCTCAAACGATAGGAATAAACAAGTCAGTGCGCATAACAGGGTGCGTCTCATAAGGGAATCTCTAGATTAAGTCGAGTATGCGGTGCAGGATGAACCGCGCAAGGGGAAAGGATGACGTGATCTCGGGCTTGTGTTTCGACAGGTGACACACGGAGGAAACGATTGCCTCAATGGTTAGCTGTCTTACTGGTCCGGTCGCTCGGTGATAAGGATGTTTGAGTGTGACAAGAGCAAGTTTTAAAAACCCGTTAGGCGGAAGATCGGCCTAAGTCATGCCAGAATTTAGGAAAAATGAAATGGCCTGATCAGATGTGATTCGTCAGGTTTAAATCAGCCATTCAGTTGTGAGAGATTCATAACAAATGCGTGGTCTCACCAATCGCGAGGTTGGTTGAGGTGTTTTTCTGCTAAGCACGCATTTCGTCCATCGGCTCGTTATGGCTTTTGCGATTCGCGAACCAATACGGCAGTGAGTTGCTGCAGTCCCGTTGGTTACACGAGTGATCCATCAAAAAGCAGAAACGCCGGGATGGTCCCACATTCGTCGCAGTGCTTAGCGACTTAGTTTCATGTTGAAGTCTTGGTCTTTGCTGACAGTTACCGACAGCGGTGTATCGGCAATTCGATTGAAACGCGTTGGAATTGGGCGGTTTTTCAAGCTTTTGAGGAACTTGGTTGCGGCCATCTGTTCGTTTTCCCCGCCGCGAATCCCGTCGGGCATTGGACCTTCGTTGATCGTGATCTTGCAGTCGCACGCACAACATCCTGACTCAGTCTTTCCAGGAAGCGTGAGGGTGAAGTTGCCATCCTTGTCCGTGACTCCTGACCCAATCATGTTTCCATCAAGGCCATCGACCATGGGAATGAATTTTACTTCCACGTTGGGCAGTGGTTTGCCATCTAGCATTAAATTTCCGCTAACCGGAATAATTTCAGGTGCCGTTGGAGAACAGCCCGAAGAAATCAAGGCGGCCAGCGAAATGGCAAACATTAACACGTATCGGAATGACGTGATTTTAATCAAACGAAGCATGGTTTTCCTTTAGAAATAACGACACGCAACATCCAGTGGATCGGTTGTCCGACTGGATGCTGATGTCGGCAATATCTTCTGGGCTGAATTTAAGTCCGGAGGATGTTAATCCATCGAGACGACTCGGCCGTCATTCACAACTGCCAAATCCTGAAGCATTGGCAATTCGCTTGTGTTGGTCAAGGTGAGGAATTGAACTGATCCGTCACACATCGCCATGTTGGCACCACCAGGATGTCCCGAGCCGAACGAACTGAATTTCTTGTCCGTCAGCGAGTAGGATGGATTGGGTCCAGAACCTTCGGGGAGTTTGTAATTGATTGGCTCGAGTGCTCCTGCCAAGAAGTTGCGAGGGGCGTTGAAGTTTGCCCAAGACCAACCGCGATAGCTCTCCAAGCGGTCCCATTCCTCATCAAATGCAAACCGCTCGCCAATCATAATGGTGTTACTTGAGCCATCTGAAATGGATGCAAAGGTGGTTTTGCTGTTGTAATAAAATACTCCATCAAACGTTGCCGTTGCGTGGTACCAAGATTTGACGCCCGCATTGCCGTAATAACTGTTCGCTCCGAAGCAATACGTGTTGCCGCTCCGGGTGTAGGTGACGACTTCACGGGGAATGTAATCCGAAGGACACATGAACGCAGGTACAACGCTGGATCCTGGAGAATCAGCTCCAAGGCAGTTAGCGTAGTCTCGCTGGTTGAGATCCATTTGGTCGATGATGTTGTTTTGCTCCATGAATGGCATGATCCAAACAAACCAAGAGCCAAACTCATTTGGGTGTGGTGGATCGCCTGTTGCATTGTGAACTGATGAGTTGGGCCAAATATTGCCCGAAGCATATCCAATGGGCAAGTTGAGTCCCGGTGGAAATTGCTGGTGTGCGCTCTCGTAATTCAACGCAGCAACTGCTAGTTGTTTAATGTTGTTTGCACATGTAATTCGACGTGCGGCTTCACGAACTTGTTGGACAGCAGGAAGCAGCATTCCGATCAAAATACCAATGATCGCAATGACGACCAAAAGTTCGACGAGGGTGAATCCATTCTTTTTGGATTTTAAGGACATCTTTGTCTCGCAAATAAATATGTGATGAAAGAGACGTTTTAGCCGATTCTAAACCGAAGAATCTGGCTAACCGAATTTTAAGATCGTTTTTCATTTTTGCTAGATTCGAAAATTGGATTTTTGCAATATTAACGTCACCTTCATGAGGCCTTCCCTCAGTTCGAGAGCTGGATTGGTTGCCGAGCTTGTTCTCAATGCTTCCCTGAAATGAACGCCAGGCGGGGAATTAATGCATTGTCCACCATTTGAAATGTGGCGAGGGGGTTTCAGTGGAAGGGACCAAGTAAAGTGGCGAAGGATGATGTTTCTTCACAAAAATGACCAATGGGTGATCGTTGGTCGGCGGCTCTGATTTAACCAAGTTCGGTGGGTCTAAAGTCCGCTTAATCTCAGGGTCCAGGTAATTAAGTTTTTCGTGTTTGGTGCTGTTTGAAAGATGGTGCGGATTTGTCGGTTGAATCCACGACGGCAAGTTGAGGTAAAGATTGTCAACGAGAATAAGATCAAATACTTGCAGTCGCGACTGCTGAATTGCTACCCCAGAAGCCTCCAAGACCGAGCCTTGTTTTCTCGCTGAGCGTACCAACCCAACTGCCGATGTCCATAAGCAGCGAAGGTGTTGGTGTCTCTACGTCCTTCGTCAACACAATCAGGGTGTTGGTTCGGTGCTGACTCACGAAACGAATCCCGTTAATGCTTCCTGCAGCCCAACCGCATTGAGGAAGTGATTCTTCGGAAGGTCAATTCAACTAAGATTCTTTATCTTGAACGGGATCTTGAGGCAGGGTTTCGACTGTCGCTTGAGGTTCCACTTGAGTGGCAACCGAATTTGGGTCGTGTTGTGCCGGAGTTGTTGGAGTCGTTGGCTTGGTTGGTTTGGGAAACGTTGGTTCGTAACCCACTGGTGGAACGGGTTCACCAGGTGCGACAGGCGGGTAGAAATTGTGAAACCTTCTTGCACAGCGGTCTTTAAACACATGCAGTGCGTGCTGGCGATCGTCTTGTGACTTGAATGCAGATTCGAGGGTTCTGTCCAAAAACTGATGGGCCAATTCAAAAACAGGGTAGTCTGCTTTTAAATACGTTCTGACCATCTCTTTTTCATCAGGGGTAATTTCGGCATCCCGTTTAGAAACGTTTGCACGAACGTAGGACAGATCGGAAAATACATTGGGAAACATTCTCTCGATGCAAATGCAGGACTCATCAAATCGCTCGATCGGAAATAAAAATGCTCGCCCGGTGTCCAAGGCTTGCTGAATGATGGCCAAGTCATCATTGGACCGGCCACCGTTGAGGAAATAAGTTTGGCTGTTGGTCTGTGGGTGGGCTTCTCCTTGAATCAATTCGGCTTTCGCGAATTCGGAAAAACTCATTCTCTGAGCGACACAGCTGACTTCTTCGAAATGACGATGAAAGAAATAGCGGGAGACAAACCGCTCGACTGGGTCACGTACGTAACTCAAAGCATAGATTTGTGCGTCCTGATGTTCCCACGGTAGATCCAGTGAGAATTTGTGATCGCTTAAGCAATCAAGATGGGGATGGCAGCGGACTATCTCACTAACATCTTTTTGGGTGTACTGTTTCGTTTCTAGTAACGATCTCGAGTTGTAGTATTTCTCTTTGCCAAAGTTCCGATTCATTAGCTGGCGAAGCGTCGAACCACCTGCTTTGGGAACGTGCACATGAAGCCAGCATTGCCGAAGAATCTCAGCGCAGTTGTTGTCTCCATCTAAATGAGTCGATTCAGCCGAAGACATCTCTTACTCGCAAAGCTTGGTTCGTTCGTCTTAATTTAATCACTGAGTTTCCCATGCAGGTTCGAGCTGATCAATATCAATTAGAAAGCCGAAGACTCTAGGACGATCAGCAGAAGGCAAAATCAGGGATTATCCGAAGGTGGTGCGGCAATTCATCGCCAAGATGTTGGGGCGACATTGCAAACTCTTCATGCTGTCATTGCGACTGTTTAGTTCCGCATGCGGTTTTTTGGTTTTTCCATGATCACCGTTGTTGATGGATCAACACTGCTGGTGAGCCAGACACTTGAACCAATCACGGAGTCGTGGCCAACAACCGTTTCGCCACCGAGGACCGTTGCGTTGGCATAGATGACCACGTTGTCCTCGATTGTTGGGTGACGCTTTGAGTCACGAATCAATCGCCCCATGGCGTCCTGAGGGAAGCTGAGGGCTCCTAGGGTAACGCCTTGGTAAATTTTGACATGCTCTCCAATCACACACGTGGCACCGATGACGACACCCGTTCCGTGGTCAATGAAAAAGTGATCGCCGATGGTCGCACCTGGATGGATGTCGACACCCGTTTCACCGTGGACCCATTCGGCCATCATTCTTGGCAAGAAGGGAACATTGAGTTGATGAAGTTCATGGGCCAGACGATAGACTGTGACTGCCTGAAGTCCGGGGTAGCAAAGGATGACTTCGTCCAAATTGTTGCAGGCTGGATCCCCTTCATAGGCCGCTTTGACGTCGGTAAGAAGCTTGCCGCGAATCAGGGGCATGCGAGCAATGTAGTCTGTTGCTACCGATTGGCTGTGGGCCAAAATGTTGTCTGGCTTTTCGAGTCGCCCGGTTGGAGACTGACTGCAGTCCGTGCGGGCCATGTCTTCGCAGGCCTCAAAGTGACGGGCTATCGCAATTGCAATTTGCCGTGACAGAATTTCGTGGGTTTCTGCCAGTTGCTGTTTCAGCTCATTGAGGACTTTTGCAGGCGATGACTCGTTGGAGCGAAAGCCTGGGTAGACAATTGCCTTTAGTCGGTTGATGAGACTGACAATGGACTCGAACTCTGGGATCGGAGCGGTGTGGGTGTTGGCCGGGAATCTGAGCGAGCTAACGATCTCAGTGGCAACCTCAGACAGCGATTCGTTCCTTTGTTCTGTTTCAGTTTTCCGGGCTTCGGTTGACATTTGACTTGAATTAAAAAAGGACTCTGTTGACAAGCCGCGGTACGGCGCCAAGGTGTGCCCATGGGGATTTTTTAAGTGGGAAAAATTGGTGCGAAGCATCTTACTAGCAAGCTTACGCCTGTATTCTATCGGTTAGATTCAGTTAGGAAAACGAATACGATCGCGTTATTTGTCACTCTTGGCTTATCGACATCAGCAAAGGGTTAGCTTTTGGGGTATTCTTGGTGATTGCGGGAAAACACGACGTTTTTAGTTATCCGCCGTCGCGAGGGGAAATTAACTGGCTCCCCTTTTCAGCTTCCAAATATGAAATTGACGAAGATTGAGGTGAATTTTGGCAAATATCGAAGATCTCGAAACGAGAATCACGGAGCTGGAATCGACGTTGATGCACTTTCAAAAAGACTACGACTCGCTCAATGCCGTTGTTTTGGAGAACGCGCAACGTCTAGAGAAAGCGGCATTATTAATCCAACAACTGACAAATCGGGTCGATTCCTCCACAGAGGGGCAAGCCGCCCGAAATCCCGAAGACGAAAAGCCTCCCCACTATTAATTGCAACTCAGATCGGATTAAGGGCGATTCAGGTTAGGTTTGGTCATGGGGTCGCCAAATTCGAAGGAATTTGACCCGTCAATAATTGTGGTGCCAGCTTTGATCGATCATTTTGTCGAGTTTGGCTTGGACCTAGGTTCTTGTTGAAGTGCGAGGAACTCAAGCGATCGACTGTGGGGAACTCAGTCCTTTTCCTTCGAAACAGCGAGAATTTTCGGCTGTGAATTTCCACTTTTTATCTGCTTCTTACCAATCCTCGAAATTGAGCTGCTCAATTTGAATGGGCGTGAAATGATCGTGCCCGAAGTGGTGCTTTCTTCTGAAGTAAATTTCAAATTGAGGGATTTCTCAGTGAGAATTCAGTTTTGACTGAAGCTCAAGACTGGGCTTCCTGAAAGACGATTAAAAAATTGCGAATGGCACTGTCGGATTTGCTCGTGGAAAACCTTGATGAAACTCGCAGTTCTCTCTCGAAACCCAAATTGTTACAGCACTCGTCGTTTGTTGCAGGCATCAAGAGCCCGCGGACATGATGCGGTGGTGCTCGACACGCTGCAATTCTCAATTGATTTGGCCGAGGGTAACCCGCAACTGTTCTATCGGTCGGAACAGGTCTGTGATCTGGATTCTGTCATTCCTCGAATTGGCTCTTCTGTGACGCATTTTGGAACCGCGCTTGTTCGCCAGTTTGAACAGATGGATGTGTTCTGCGCAAACAGTTCTCAGGGAATTGCAAATTCACGAGATAAACTTCGTGCGCTGCAGATCCTAAGTCGTCATCATATTGGGATGCCACCGACGACGTTCGTCCGCAACCAGCGGGACGTTTTGCCCGCGATTCGCAGGGTCGGTGGAGCACCAGTCATCATTAAACTCCTCGAAGGAACTCAGGGCGTCGGTGTGATTCTTGCTGAATCAGAGAAGATCGCCGAGGCAATCGTCGAAACGATGCAAAGTACCAAGCAGAATGTTTTGGTTCAAAAGTTTGTTGCTGAAAGCAAGGGCCGCGATATTCGCGCCTTTGTCGTTGGTAACCGAGTGGTCGCTTCGATCCGCCGCGTTGCTCATGGCAATGAATATCGAAGCAATATCCATCGCGGCGGTCGAACCGAACAGGTTGAGCTGTCTGATGCCGACCAGCGTATTGCTGTTCGGGCTGCTCAAATCATGGGGCTTTGCGTTGCCGGGGTTGATATGTTGGAATCAAAGACCGGCCCCCAGATTATGGAAGTCAATTCCTCACCTGGACTCGAGGGAATCGAAACCTGCACTCAACTCGACATCGCCGGAGCCATTGTTGATTATGTCGCAGCCCAAGTTGATTTTCCAGAGATTGATATCCGGCAGCGTTTAACCGTCCGACGCGGATTTGGCGTGACAGAGATTTTTGTCCCCGACGATTCGGGATTTGTCGGTAAGACAATCGACGAAGCTGGTTTGGCCCAACAAGATATCAACGTCTTGACCCTCTACCGAGGAACAACCGTAATTCCTAATCCGGGACTTAATTGCTGCCTCGAAGCCGGAGATCGGATGTTGTGTTTTGGACGGTTGGAGGCAATGAGAGGGATGGTCCCCGGCAAGGTCCGTTTTCAGCGTGGTCCCAAAACGCAGGAAATCGAGTCTCCATTGGTAATGCCAAAACGCAACGCCGCTTAAGGCGTTGTGGTGTTGCCGTTAATTCTGTTTCTCGCTCAGCAACGATGGTGGTTTGCTTTAATTGGCGTCCAAGGACCTTCGCTGTTGACCTAGGCTCTTACGCGGTCGTCCTGACGTTTAAAGCGACCCTCAAAGAACGAGGGGACGGTGCGACGGTCGAACGATCAGATTGGGATGGCCCAATCATTACTTAGTGAATCAGTACGGAGGTGTTGAGTTGACGTATTTACTCGTCTTCGTCGTGGTCTGCCGAGTTCGCTGCCATCAATTCATGTTGAACATTGGATGGCATGGTGTCGTAGTGCGCGAACTCCATCGTGAAACTCCCCAACCCGCCCGTCATACTGCTGAGGGTGCGTGCGTAGGTCGTTATTTCTCTTAGCGGTACGTCGCAATGAATCGACGCGTATCCGTTTCCGGCACGGTCGCTTCCTAAAACGTGTCCTCCACGGCCTGAGATGTCACTGTATACATCTCCCATGTTAGATTCCGGTACGGTCACGTCGAGTTTGACAATCGGTTCCAGTAATGAAGGCTTGGCCGCTTCGAATACTTTTTTAAAAACATGCTTTGCTGCGGTTTTGAAAGCTGCCTCGCTGGAATCAACCTGATGGTGTTTTCCAAAATGGACCTCGACGCAAACATCCTGCACGGGATAGCCGGCAATCACTCCGTTGGCGACCCGTTCGGCAAAGCCCTTCCCTATCGCTGGCATGAAGTTGCCGGGGATCACGCCGCCCACCACGGAGTCGACCCAAAGGAAATTAGATTTTTCGTCGTAGTGGTAGTTTTTAATGGAATGGAAATTCTTCTTGGTTGCGAATTCCTTGATGTCGGTCCCTCTTGGTAAAGGTTGAATCCGTACATGGATTTCACCGAACTGGCCCCGGCCACCGGACTGTTTGCGGTGCCGGTAATCTCCCTCAGCTCGCCCTAAAATCGTCTCCCGAAAAGCGATTCGAGGTTCTTTGGTTTCGACTTCGAGTTTGTCTCTGCGGATCAAGCGTTCTTGAATTACATTCAAGTGCAATTCACTCATGCCTGTCATAACCAATTCTTTGGTTTGGGCGTCGCGGTCGAGATGGAACGTCGGATCTTCCTCAAGAACTTTGTGAAGAGCGCCCGAAAGTTTGGTTTCGTCGCCGCGCGATCGCGGCAAAACAGCCAAGCTGACCATCGGAGATGGAAATTGAGTTTCGGGTAAATCTAGATCTCCCAATACCGTCCCGGTGTGCAGATCCTCCATTTTTGCGATAGCAACGATGTCGCCAGGCCCGGCAAAATCAACTGGTTCTGTCGATTCCCCCTGAACTTCAAGGAGCGGGCCAAGTTTGATGTTTTTGCGAGCCCCTGAAGCGTGAACAGAATCATCTCGTCGCATGGTCCCTGAGAAGACTCGAATGAAATTTAATTTTTGGACAAAAGGATCGATCCGAGTTCGAAAGACCTTTGCGACTAGTGGCCCATTGGCGTCCGGGTTGATAGGGACTTGTCCTGCTTCATGATTGGATGAGCGAATGAGCTCGATCGGTGAAAGACCGCAAAGTCCAATCGAGTCGAGGACTTCGGCAACACCTACTCCTGTCTTCGCACTGCAGCAAACAATGGGAACAAGCGTTCCGTTCTTGACTGCCGATACGATTAAGCCATGAACCTCCTCCCGTTTGGGGATTATTCCTTCAAAGTACCTTTCCATCACAGCATCGTCGACTTCGATGATGGATTCAATTAACGGTTCGTTGAATTGGCTGGGATCAAGCAAAGCACCGGTAAAATCCTCAGGTACATCAAGCGTGCTTGCGACGCCTGTGAATTGATCGCCCGAGCCGATTGGAACATTAAGTGGCAAGCACTGTTTTCCCCACAGCTGGCGAATAGATTCAAGCAATTGAGGATAATCAGCGGTTTCGTCATCCATTTTGTTGATGACGATGATTCGTCCTAGGCCTTGGTGAGTTGCCTCTTTGAAAACACGGCGCGTATTGACTTCAATACCACGATGGGCGTTGATGACGATTGCTGCATTGTCGACGGCTTGCATGGGCCCCATGACTTGTCCGATAAAGTCAGGATAGCCGGGGGTGTCGATCACATTAAAATGAAAGCCGCCATGATCAAAGTGAATGGCGGCTGCTTCGATTGAATATTTGTGTTTTTTTTCTTCAGGATCAAAATCGCAGATGCTGGTCCCATCTTCAACGCTATGGGACCCTTTCACAACATCGGTTAACGTTAAGAACGAATCGGCGAGCGTCGTTTTACCCGCCGATCCATGACCGCACAAAATGACATTCCTGATAGATTCGATATTACTCATACCTGCCCCTTTCAAATATTAGTCTGTGGCGATTGATTCTTTTAACTTATGTTGCCGACACTCCTGGCTCCTGGCTCCTGGCTCCTGGCTCCTGTCGATTGACGACGGGCGAACAAGATTGAGACGAGGCGGCTTTGATTGCGTCTTGGAAAGTCAGTTTTCCTTCGTATAACGCACGTCCGATGACGCACCCGGAGAGTCCGATCGTGGCAAGCTGTTTGATATCATCAGCACTTGTCACGCCTCCAGAAGCGATGACTGGAACATCTACCGTCTCGAGCAATTGTTGTTTGGCAATAAAGTTAGGCCCGGCCAGCATTCCGTCTTTGTCTATGTCGGTAAAAACAATTCCTGCAAACGGATAGGGAGTCATGTCTTTGGCAAACTTGATTAATTTGATTGCTGTGGTTTCAAGCCAGCCGTCAGTTGCCAGCATTCCGACTCGTGAATCCAACCCCAATAAAATCACATTTGGATATTTTTCAGCCATGTCGATCGCCCATTCCGGTTCGCGAAGGGCGCGTGTGCCAAGTACCAATCGTTGGATGCCGGCATTCAGATATTTTTCGATTTGCCCTTCGTCGCGGATGCCTCCGCCAACCTGAAGGGGAACTTGAGTTTCCACCGCAATCTTACAGATGGATTCAAAGTTGTTTGATGTTCCCAGGCGAGCACCATCAATATCAACAACGTGGATTTGGGTTGCACCGTCGTTAACCCAGCGTAAAGCCATATCGGCTGGGTCATGACCATAGACCGTCTTCGACTGACATCCGCCTTCCATGGGGCGGACACACTTTCCAGATCGAATGTTGACGGCTGGCCAGATTTGCATGAGTTTCTTTCTGTTGACGAATCAGAGATCGGCGGTTCAGTGAAACTTGTGTTCAATATCCCACAGTCAATTTCCACTTTCAAGAAAGCAAATCAAAACATGGCAAATAATTTAGTTTTGCCGCGTTTTACCCGGGTAAATAGCCTTTCGGGCGGGAGTTTAAGCAAAATCCGATCAGAGGATCGGTAGGCTGGTCGGTTTGCGGGAGGCAGGAATCACTTTAATAGTTTTCTCAGAGCGGCAGTTGGATTCTTGAGTCCTGATCAATTCAATGCTGCGCTTGCAAATCAAGTGCATGAATTAGACTTTTCCAAGAAACCAACCCAATCAAATTTATCTTTTGCATTGAGCGAGGTGGTTTGATGGTTGGGATGGCAGGAAGCGCCCGATGCACAGGATGAGTCAGCGCGACCCGATTCAAATCCGAGAGAGACTCGGTTTGTCGCGCAGTAACCATTGAAAGTTGTAAGTTGATGAGGATGCGACTGCTCAAAGTGAGCGTATGTCGAGAAGCAGTTTGATGGGGCGTTGAGCAAGGCGTGACGGTACGGCAACTGGCGTGTGCCAAGAACCGCGTGATGCCTCTCAAGTGAGCAGCAATTGGTTTTGTGTGAGCAGTTTTGGTTACTTTTTCTCAACAGGATCGAGCCACCCCCACTTGTCCTCAGTCGTTCCATCGAACAAACCAAAGAAGGCACTTTGCAGGGCTTCAGTGATCGGGCCTCGCGTACCCTTGCCAACCTCAATGCCATCGACAGATCGTACTGGAGTGACCTCGGCTGCTGTACCGGTGAAAAATAATTCATCAGCGATGTAAAGAAGTTCGCGGGGTATTTCTTGTTCAATGACTTTGTAACCAAGATCTTCGGCCAGTACGATGACCGAATGACGCGTGATTCCATTTAGAATTGCGGCTGACAGTGGTGGGGTGTAGATCATTCCATCACGGACGACGAAGAGGTTTTCCGCTGAACCTTCGCTGACCGTGCCGCGATCGGTGACAGAGATTCCTTCAGCAAATCCATTTCGACGAGCCTCTCCGCCAATCAGTTGTGCATTTAAATAATGTCCTCCCGCCTTGGAAAGAATAGGCAGTGAGGCGCTGGTTGTTCTGCGCCATGACGAAATGCACACGTCGATGCCGTTGGTCAGCCCCTCCTCACCTAAGTAAGAACCCCATTCGAATGCGCCAATGATTACATCGGTAGGGACATTTTCATTAGGGACGACACCAAGTGACCCGGCACCGAGGAAAATGAGCGGGCGGATATAAGCATTCTTGAGATCGTTTTCGACGATCACATCACAACAGGCTTGGCTAATTTGCTCTGGAGTGAAAGGGACTGGGTAGCGATAAAGTTTGGCTGAATCAAACAAGCGTTGGGTGTGAGCGCTCAGGCGAAAAATACAACGTCCATTGGGGGTGTCATAGCAACGTTCGCCTTCGAAAACACTGGAACCGTAGTGAAGTGCGTGCGCCATCACATGGACCGTCGCATTCTCCCAAGGAATCATTTCCCCATTCATCCAGATGTACTTACTTGTGTTCATGAAACCTGTTCCGTGATTTAATCGTCGTGTGAACCCTCTTTGCGTCGCTCCAATTCTAATAAGACAATTTCGCTCGCCAACACCCAAGCAGCCACTCGAATCCTGTGAAAGTGGAATCCATTATTTGGCTCACCTTGCGTTTCAACAAAATTGCGGCAACACACCTCGAAAAACGAGGGCGGGTTGGGCTATGATTGTGAGTGACGTCAATTTTCGTAAAGGTGAAGCTAGTGGGATCGGAGATCAAACAACTTTTAAAAACCATGCCCCAGATCGGCAAAGTCAACTGGATTGGCGTCCGTCCTGGTCGAAGAGTCCCCATTAAACAGCTTGACGAGGTCGAGATTGGCGAACAGGGGTTAGTTGGTGATCGTTATGGTGGCTCTCCGAACGGAAAGCGAATGGTGACCTTGATT
Source organism: Mariniblastus sp. (assembly GCA_029247405.1). Lineage (GTDB taxonomy): Bacteria > Planctomycetota > Planctomycetia > Pirellulales > Pirellulaceae > Mariniblastus. The sequence continues at coordinate 2,024 of JAQWLH010000074.1, read as the reverse complement.
CAGGCCGAACATATCGCTGCGGTGGCTTCAATCCTTGGTGAAAAATCCATCGACCCCGCCCTGCTTCGCCGCAACATCGTGGTTTCGGGGATTAATCTTCAAGCCCTCAAAAAAAATGAGTTCAAGATTGGGGAGGTGGTGTTGTTTGCAACGGGTAACTGTCCACCGTGTAGCCGCATGGAAGAAAATCTTGGTCCGGGGGGCTACAACGCTATGCGTGGCCACGGCGGAATCACCGCAACAGTCGTCAACGGGGGAGTGATCCGCGTCGGAACTTCTCTAAGTCTAATTTCTTCGCCCGAATGAAATACCTTTCCGGCTGGAAGTTTTAATTGACGGCATCGTCAAAAACTACTCTTTGATGATTGTTGCAGGAATCTCACTACCTTTGCTGTAGAACTTCATCGAAATTGAGTTGACGCAGTGGCGAGTGTTTTTTTCCGTCATTCGCTCACCCAAGAAAACGTGGCCCAAATGGCCATCACAGTTCTTACAGAGGATCTCGGTACGAAATCCGTCCGCGTCAATCTCGCGTCGAACGGCCCCTTCTATTTCGTCATCGAAGCTGGGCCATCCGCATCGCGAATCGAACTTGCTCTCCGAAGTGTAAAGTTTCGCATTGCACTGCCGGCAGCAGTAGATGCCTTCGGCCTTGTTATCGGTGTACTCACCAATTCCCGCTCGCTCAGTTCCCTTCATCAGAATGACCCTCGCTTCGCTGTCGGTCAGTTGGTTGTATTCTCTCGGCATCGACTTTTCCTTGGTGTCGTTTTGAGTGGCTGAATTGGCTTGGTCAGGTTTGGTTGTCTCACCGGATTTCAGTTTTTTTTCGCTCGGCGAATCCGGTTCTGTCGTTGCCGCGGTTGTGTCCGCTGGTTCTACTTCGACCCTGGCCTGAATTGAGTAAGCAACCAAGCCAAAGATAGATAGAAGGCATACGGAAAATAGAATGAATCGGCTCATCGGATTAACCCCTCAGTGATTTTTTTCATGCGACGTCGATTGGCCCCTAAATCTGAATGACCAACTCTGGAAGCTGAACGAAATTGAACGACTGCTTGGTCATCATCGAATAAGAACTCCACGTCGTCAACGAAGCGAAATACCAAACTCGTAAATTCAAAATGCAAATAGCCCGGTTTTTCTGTGATTAATATCGCATTTGAGAAGTCGGCTGTGATCAGAGATTTGATCCTGTCAGCAAACTCGGGACCCGTACCGGGCCACGGAATCGCGGGCATTAGTTGGCTGTTATCAGATGTTTGAGTGGATACGCAATTCGGGGTATCCGGGCAGTCAGCGAGTCTCCCGTCGTAAACCCCGAGATTTTCGGGTTTCGGAGATGTCATGCTTAAAAAAAATAAGCCGCCGACCGCGATCAATGGGAAAAAAAGCAGACGGAAGATAAGACGCTTGCGGAACGAGCGTTTGGGACGTTCGTTGGGGAGCGAATTGTTGATGGCGGAATTCATGAGCAAACAGACCGATCCGGAGTAAAAACGGTATCTTGTCGAACAGAGTAAGAACCGACGAAGATTATTATCATTCACTGGACGCATAAGATCCAATTATCAATGATTATTTCAATCCCCGTGTCGGTTTACAGGGGGGTTCAATTGAATGTACAACATAATGCTTGAAAACTTCGTTCGGTCGACTCGGGCAAGTTTGTAGCTGCCACTGGAAGGATCCTCCCTCGGAGCGACGGAATGGAAAAAATCTCATTGTCGGTTTCTCTCATCCGCAACACTTCGAGTGAATCGGTGCGTTGGTTGGCGAGAGTTAATGAGGGAACGTCTGAGTTAGATTTCGTTATTGCTCAGCGTTTAGGGAATGAGTCGTTCCGGGAATCTGCCATTCGCGAGGTTGCTTGGGAACTGCGACTTGACCGGGAGTGTGATTTTTTAGTCTCCAGCGAGTCCCAATTGAATCTTGAGTTTGTCGACCGCTTGCCTCGCTGGTTTGAAAAGCATCACGTGTTGGCGTCTTTTTTCAATGTGTCGATTTACAGCGACGAAGCTTTG
>JAQWLH010000116.1 GCA_029247405.1 Mariniblastus sp. | reverse complement strand
CGTGATGGCGTCGTCTTTTGGGATGAAACGATAGATTTTATCGGCATATTTTTGGAACAAACCAACATCGTGGTGCGAGATGAGGATGACTTGAAATCCAAGCTCTTTGGCGGCTCGATGGACAATGTTAACCAGCCGTGGAACCAATTCGGGTCGTAACCAGCAGTCTTGCTCATCAAGTACAAGGAAGCGACGATGTTCATCGGGATTGAGCCCCGCCAAGGCAAATAGACGAAGCCCAACACTCAGTACATTTTGAACCGAACCGCCCTGCCCTCGATTGACATCTTCGGAGTTGCCGTTGCGTTCGATTGAAAAATCGACGTTGGCTGATCCTCTTTTAAAACTGGCCGATGCCTTAAATTTGATCGGTTGTTCGAGAACTTCTTGAAGCGCGATTGAGAGTTTATCCTCTAGAAATCCAAGGACTTCTTCAAACAGTTTTTGGCTGAGTGAGTCGAGCGCCTCGGTGACTTGGTCAGCAATGCCGAGATAAGCACCGATTGATTCAAGCATGCGATCGGTTTGTTGGAGATTGGACAACGCCTGTTCACGTCGCCATGCGAGCCGATCGGCCCGTTTGCGAAGTTCTGTCGGCGGTTCCAATTCACGAATTGAACGATCAGGTTCAGCGTTCTGTGAGTTGGGATTGGGCTGGGAGAGCGACATGATGACGGTTTGATCATCCTCAATAATGTGCAGTGTTGGAGTGGATATTGTTCGTTTGAAAGCCAGTTAATACTGTAAACCGATTGACGCTGAAATGGTCGTTGTTGCTGCTGGGGTTGTTTTCAAAATTCGGTTTGTCGTTCATGAATTAAGCTGCGTCAATTTTGCTAAGTGCGTGGCTTGGCTCCAACTTATTCTTGATCCTCAAGAGGCGGTTGTGATGGATCACCCTCCGGGGCACTGAATTTTTTGTTGATTGCTAAAAGGTCCCGATCAATGCCGTCTAAATTAGCTTGGTATTCGCTCCGCATCGCCTCGTTTTTTGCCTTCATTTCTTCGAGCATTGTCTTAAGCTGTTCGACGTCGTCAGAGCCATAAAGCTCGTTCGCCTGATTCTTAAGGGTGTTAAGTTGATTCGATGCATGCTCGCGTTGCGTTTCGACTTTGATCTTTTCATTGTTCAGTCCCTCGTATCGCGTTCGCAACTTTTCAATTGTTTGGCTTGCTTCTGATTCATTCACCATTTTTCATTTCTCCTGTATCCGTGACCTCGTTGGCCAGCGATGTGATTTCTCTGGCCACCGCAGGTTCAAATTGACTTATGTTTTCTGCTAAAAATTCGTGAAGCCCGGCCCCGCTTTCGGTTCGGCGTGCGGTAAGCTCTGCCAGACCTGCAACAAAATTTGATGAGCTCTGCGTTACTTGGGGCTCGATGATTGAGTCGTGAAAGACCTCGTTGTGCGGTTCGTGTGGCACCTCCACATCGGTGATGGTGTGTTGATTCGATTGGACGTCGATTCTCAATACGGTCGGTTTGTGGTTGCGATTGGCTTCGCTCCGAGAGCGTCGACTGATATTGCCGGGAGTCATCCAAGTCGTGCTGCCCGCCTGAACCGTTTCCAAGCGTCGATGGATGTGCCCGTTGATCAGTAAGTCAACATTTCCAATTTCATAAGGCTTGAATCTTCCATTTTCGTAGCCCGCAATATCGATGTCGTGATGAGTTATCCAAACAACAAAGGGGTCGGAATCGAATAGCGTTTTGGGTTGTGATGCCGGTAGATTAAATTCTTCAGGAATGGATTGTCGGTACGAAGAGCCGCCAACCAATACCTTTCGTCCATTCATGGTGCCTTTCCAGGGAGACTGCTCGCTAACTAATCGCAAACAGCCAGCTTTGATCAAAATCGATAGCGAGTCGTGGTCATTCAGGGTCGGATCAGCACAGTCGTGATTGCCGTAAATTCCAATCGAATCAACGCCAGACATCATTTCAATTAGTCGGCCCAGCATCCACGTCGGATTATCACGAGGTTTGTCGAACGTATCCCCGAGAAATGTCGGAAGAAGACGATTGGTTTGCGCGTATTGGAGACACCATTCGACCTTTCTCAAGATGACGTTGGGGAAGTCGTCCTTTCGAAATCCCGGTTGGCGACCTTCAATATGAGGGTCACCAATGACCAGCAAGCCAACATATTCGGTTTTAGTCTTGGGCTTAGTCATGCGAGTGCCCCGCACCTGGGTTATTTCCAGACCCAATTAATTGATTCACGGTTGTTTCACTGCCGCACGTGGGGCAACTTGGATTATCTTTAACCCACGATTCAACTTCTGAGTTCAGCTGAGCAAGACTGTCTTCGATATTTCGGAGCAAATTAGTCGATTTGCTAATCTGTTTTTCAGCAATTTTACATTCACTTAGTAGTGAATTGAGTGGATCGCAATTGGCCATCTCGGGGGCAGGGGCAAGTTCGTTGAGAACGCCGAATCGAGTTTCCACCCGCATGAGTTGTTCGCTTGCTCGCTGAAGATGGTTGACGAATTTTGAAAGTTCAAGCTCGTCGCTCAATTCTGGTGGGTTTGTCAAGTTTTCAAGTGCTTGAGCCGTCGATGAATGAATTTTCAATTGTTGATGACAACGTTTTAAATTTGCAATCGTTATCGAGATTGTGGATTCGTCTTGAATTTCTGGAGGAACTGAAAGGGTTGAAAGTGTTTCAGCCTTGGCCGTCGTTAACCGACTCTCGAATGATGCTTTGTGCATGCTTGTAATGAGCTGGTCCAGTGTTGCAGTGTCAGAAAGTACTGGAGGTTGTTTTAAATCAGCTAGGCTCTCGTGGATGGCGTTCTGTTTTTCCAGCGTCAGATTCAGGCTTTCGATTTCTCGAATCAGGGTTTGGATTTGCTGGAGTTCCTGAGTTGATTGTTGGATCGATGTGAATTGGGTTTCGCAATCGGTCAGTTTGGATTCGAGTTTGTCGAGTGGTGCAAGAGCTTTGAGATCCTCTGTCAATTGGTGTTTTTCATCTGACAATCGAGCATGGTCACGCTTGGAATCTCGCACCTTCGCTTTGTGTCGATCCTGCATTTCGACCAGTCGGATTGCATCAGAGGAAGAAGCGAAAAATTGCGCGGCCGCTTTGCCTGAATCGTTGAGCAGGAAGACTGGCGATTTTTGCTCGCCAAAATGAATGTCGAACTGATCTTTTTCGCAGGTAACTTTCGACATTCGTAGCACGTCGAGAAGTTGCTGCGGAACACCCTGGCGAAGACGATCAAATGGCTCGCCGTTGATGATGTATTTGGGAGACCCTGATTTCTTCTTGCTCCAATTAACGATATGGCCATCATCTGTTTCTACAATGACCTCACATTGTTTTTCGTCGTGCCGTAAAACGTAATTTGATTTAGCGTTATGGCAGAGGATTTGGAGCGCTGTAACAAAAGCACTTTTTCCGCAGTTGTTGGGGCCAACCAATACCGTGAGGCCAGCGTCCGGTTCGATGACCGTTCGGGCATGCGACATAAAGTTGACTAACTCAATCCGTTTAATCACGTCGCCCCCGTTTAAGTGATGTCCAATTGGTTAATGCCAGCCTGATAAAATTAACATCAACTGACTGCGTGACTCGTTTGGTCAAGAATCCGTTACGGTCTGAATTATCGAGAGTTTTTCGCAAAAGGGAAGGAGTTGGCGTGCTCCAATAACTCGATTCAGCTGTGGTAGCCTGCCTCGAATTCTTTCCCTACTGCTTCGTTCGAGATTTTTTTCGAAAGCTTGCTGGTGTGTCGTTGGTTGCGGTTCGAAACTGTTTGGTCAAAGCGCTCTGGTCTGCAAAACCACAAGCATCCGCGATTTCAGAAACTGGAAGGTCCGTCGAGGCAAGCTGGCGAGAAGCTTTTTCTAAGCGGCATTTCATAATGAACTTTTTGGTCGACAGCCGAAAGATACGCTTCATCCGCCGGTCAAGTTGAACAGCCGAAATTGAAATACGTTGGGCAAGTTGTTCGGTGCGCAGCGACTGATCCAAGTTGTCTTTGATAAATTCAACCACCGTTTTTAGATTTGCCAGTTCAAGGTTACTCTCGGAAGGCCAGTTCAGGTCCTGTGATATCCCGACGAGGCCAATTATATTTTTTTGTTCGTCAAAGATTGGGAACTTACTGGCCAAGTACCAACCCATTGAACCATCGGCATTGGTGATGCGTTCGAGTTGATCCTGAAGGGATCTGCCATTTTCGAATACAGTTTTATCTTGTTCGTTAAAACCTGCTGACAAGCGTGGTGAAAAGACTTCCGAGGCGGTTTTGCCGATTAGCTCTGATTTATCGTTTCCGTTGACACGCTCTACAAAAGCTTGATTGACTGAGGAGTAAACACCAGCCCGATCTTTGACACAAAAGACGATATCCCCGAGGCCGTCAAAGATACGCTCGATCAAGTTGGTGTCGAATTGGTTCATAAGGTCGCAGTATTGAAACTAGGGTGCTCTTCAAAACAAAGGCAGTTGGCCTCGTGGAGCCGACTGCATGTTTTGAGAGATTGCCATGGCGGGGCCTCAGGCCACTGAAATCACCGTTTTTTGGGTAGTTTAGGTTCTTAAGTCGTTCGCCGGGTAGGTCTCGTCGCCGCTGAGGGATCCAATTCGGTTTTTAAAGTTTGATTGGAAGTTCCCCAGGTTAGGCGAGTGATTTTCGGTCGATTCCACCGATTGCCTCAGACACTGAATTGAGCCCGTGTTTTTTTAAGTTTCGTGAGATGCACCGATTGATATCTCGCACAAAGGCCGGTCCACCGTAGATGAAGCCAGTGTAAACCTGAACTAAAGATGCACCGGCAAGGATCATTTGCCAAGCGTCTTCGCCATTCATGACGCCCCCGACACCAATGATTGGGATTTCCCCTTTTAGCTCTGAAAATAATCTCGAGACGACAGCGCGGCTCCGTTCGGTGAGCGGTAATCCGGATAAACCTCCATTACCTATCTGTTCGACCTCTGAACCTTCTGTTTTTAAACCTTCGCGTGAGATCGTTGTATTGGTCGCGATGACTCCGTCGAGCTTAACTTCTTTCAAAATAGAAATAATATCTTCTAGCTGGGGATCGGAGACATCTGGGGCGATCTTTAACAAGACAGGCTTGCGTTGAATTTCATGGTCTGCAGCCAACGTTGTATTAAGCTTTTGAATTGAACATAACAACTCAACCAGGGGCTCACGATTCTGTAAAGTTCGCAGTCCAGGGGTGTTGGGGGAGCTGACATTAACGGTGAAATAATCGGCGTAAGAATACAAACGCTCAAAACTAAAAAGGTAGTCTTCGGTTGCTTGCTCAACGGGGACGACTTTTGTTTTACCGATATTGATGCCCAGAATGTCTGCGGGCCTGGCTTTTCTCGTCGAAGCCAGTCGCTTGGCTGCTGCGTCGCAACCTCCATTGTTGAAGCCCATCCTGTTGATAATGGCTTTGTCTTGAGGGAGCCGAAAGAGTCGTGGTTGAGGGTTGCCCGGTTGCGATTTTCCCGTAATCGTGCCGACTTCCACATGGCCGAATCCAAGCGATGCAAGCTGTGGAAACCAGCGGGCGTCCTTGTCGAATCCGGCGGCGAGACCAATCGGATTCTGGAATCTCAAACCCAGTAGATTGGACGCCAATGCAGGATCCTTTACTTCATAGCGTTGACGAAACAACGATGCCATGAAGCCAGGAGCCATCAAGGTTTTGAACGCGCCCATGGAAAAATAATGGGCACGCTCGGCGGGCAAACAAAACAAAACGGGGCGGGCGATCGTTTGCCAGAGCATAGCTAGAATTCAAGAGGTTCGGATAAAAAGGCACCCTGGGTGTGCCGAGTGATTTATTTGTTAACGTCCGTCACTGAGGAGCACAAATTCGTGATCCTCACAGCTATTCTTAAACGCTCATCAAAGAGCGTTTACCATTTCAAGCCAATGCTCTCTCCGCCCGATTTTCGATCGCGACCACCTTTGAGTGGTTCACTGCCGGCCTTGACGGCCAACTCTCGAGGGGGCTCTTCAACTTCGGGAGCTTTTTCTTTGCCCGGTGCGGATTTCTTAGGGGCCGGTGGAGCGAGGCAAGCTTTGTGGGATAGAGAGATTTTCTGTGAGTCCGGATCGACTGACAGGATTTTGACTTCGATTTCTTGGCCCTCACTGACCACGTTACTTACTTTCGCGACTCGTTGGTAAGCCAATTCAGAAATGTGAACCAGGCCTTCGATTCCGGGGGCAATTTTAACAAAGGCACCGAAATCAGCGATTCGAGTCACGGTTCCTTTGACAACCATGTCCGCAACAAATTGATTGCTGACATTTTTCCAAGGGTGCTCAAGGGTGTCACGATGGGAAAGTGAAATCCGATTAGATTCGAGATCAATTTTTTCGACTTTTACTTTGACGGCTTCGCCTACCGAGAGCACTTCGCTCGGGTGTTTGACTCGAGACCAGCTGATTTTGCTGATGTGGATCAAACCTTCGATGCCACCGAGATCTACGAAAGCCCCAAAATCCATTAGTTTGGTAACTGTTCCTTCTCGAAGCTGGCCAGCTTCGAGTTCTTTGAGAAGTTGTTTGCGTTTTTCTTCATTTTCGCGATCCAGAATTGCCCGCCGACTAAGGACAAGCTTTCGTTTGTCTGGGTTAACTTCGACCACGACGCAAGGGAATTTTTGATTCACGTAAGCGCTAAAGTCTTCCACGCGAAAACGATCAATTTGACTGGCCGGAATAAATCCACGAATTGAGTTGACGGTTACCTCAAGTCCACCCGTGTTGGATCCGGTGACGCGAGCGTCAACAACGGCCCCTTCGATGATGTCTTCCCAGTCGGAAATGCCTACACTCGCACCAGGCACTGCCAATTCATAGAGTCCGTCCTCTTTGTTGAGGCTCCGAACAATGATTTCTACTAAATCGCCTTCTTTGGGGGCCTCGGTGAAATGGTGGAGTGCAGCAACACCCTCATACTGGCCAGCTAATTTGAAAAATACGTTGTCCTCGTGGATCTTCGTGACGGCGGCTTTGACCCGAGTGTTTGGCTCAATTTCATTTTCAGACGCTTCGGTCTTCTCAACCACGTCGTCCATCGAGATGTCGCCGAGGGCAGCTTCGATTTCTGCGTCCACGTCATCACTGAAACCAACATCTGATTTAATGTCGGCCAGCGGTACTGTGATGGTCTCTTCTTTTTTGCCGAGCGTAATGGGGTTCGCAACCGCGGCCTGGACAGCTTTGGGTTGGGAAGGCACTAGCGATTTGTCAGCGGTGTCACGCTGAGAGCCAATTGCAATTTTCGAAGCGGGAGGTGGACTTGGTGGTTCTTCAACTTTTGTTTCTGTGCTCTCGGGAACAGTTGTTTCCTTCGTTTCAGCGACCGGCGGTTCCGTGGTCGGTTCGGCCGTTGCAGGCGTTTCGACGGACACGGGAGCTTGGGGGGTTGGCTGCTCCTGAGTCGGGGGGGCTGATTCCACCGCTGCTTGATCGGTCGAAGGGGCGGTTGACTGAGGATTTTGGTTGTTCGGTTGGGAACTCATGACGACTGATAACACGACGAATGATTGAATCGAATAACTAAAGCGTGGATCAAGAATCGGATCACGCAAAACGCATACCTAATTTAGCAACTTATCGACAAAAGTGTGGAAAAGAACTTCGTTGAAATTCAAAAACCGATATCTTGTCCGACGGATTCAAGCGGAAAGTCATCGGTGCGGAAGGGCGAAGCCGGTAAACCTGCTTGATTGACAAGGTTGGGTTGCACTGAATCATTCCAGCAGTACCGAACCGCAATTGGGTCGGTGACCTTGGGAGAACTGACTTCAATGGCTTCCCCGTCAATTTTTGCGGTCGCAGGAAAGAAAGTTTTGTCTTTTCCGCAAATGAGAAAACAATTTGGTGGATCTCCCTGGTTGCGAACCCTGAGCCCCTTGGCGTGGGCGAATAAAAGGCGAATTCGGTTTTTGTTGGTCGACATTGATTCAAATAAGGGGCCGGAGGCGATCAGTTTTTTGTCTCGGTTCTTCCTTTTTTTGGCATACACCTTGGAGAGTGCAGCGAGCGACAGTCGACGTCCGACTTCTTGTTTGTTTTTTGGATAGATTTCTTCGAGGTCCCCAATGTCGGTGGTCACAACCATTGCCGTGTGAGGAACTGTTTTCACCGTTTTAAATTGGGCGTCCCAAAGTTCGGCAAGTCCGTCGGTTGATTTACCCTTGTAGCGATAGGGGGCAAGTTGCACAAAGTAAAAGGGAAGTTCCGGATTGCCAAGCGTTTTCCGCCAGTCACCAATCAGCGTTGGCAATAAGGTCGCGTACTGATGCCCGCGTCCATGGTTAGCTTCGCCTTGATACCAAGTTACCCCGCGAACTGGAAAGCCAGCCATCGGTGCAACCATCCCGTTGAAAAGATTCCCGGGCCGTTTTTTGTCAGTTGGTGGTTTGTCGCTTTCGTCCCAGTGTCGCAGGAGGGGCGCTAAGGATTCGACTTTGTCCATTGCTTCACGCGAACACCAACTCTCTGCAGGCGCCCAGTCCCAAGAGATGTCAATCAGACCAATCGGAACATTTTCTTCGAGCCCCTTGGATAGCTCACGTCCGAAAAAGTAGGCTGTCGCCGAGAAGTCCTTCACTGCATCCGGTGAGCAGATTCGCCAAGGATCGACTTTAGCGAAATCAGCTAAGGGGACGACCGAGGCACTGTGGTCGACTTTAAATAGCCGGATTTTGGGGAAGTTCTTTGAAAGCTCGATTTCAGTTTTGGCATTTAATGAACTAGAGACCGGCAGTTCCATGTTGTGTCCAGCGCAAAGCCAGACTTCTCCAACCAAGATATCGGAAAAAACGATTTTGGGTTGGCCGGCCTCGGCAACCACTTCCAGTTCGTAAGGACCGCCTGCCGCGGGCGTAGGCATCATCACGGCCCATGCTCCTTTATCGTCGGCGGTGGCTTTCATTTCTTTGGAAGCAAATTTTACCAATAGCTTTTGAGCTGGCTCGGCCGTCCCTGAAATCCTAACGTTGGAATTCTGCTGCAGCACCATATGATCGGTGAAGATTTTTGGCAGTACGATGTCGGCACGCAAGCTTGATGAGAACAAAACATCAAGAACAAACATGCCGAAAAACACAAACCCGAATTGCTTCAACGTTGCTGAATTCATGGGTGCCTTGGACTGGAAAGTAGCCGGTCAGATGATGACGAGGTTCGGCTGGAGGATTAGATAGATATGTCAGTGTTGAAAGGGCTCTCGAATGCCAGTCAAGCCAAGTAGGATGACCTCGGTACCGTGGACAGATTTAGTTTAAACCAAGTTGCCTCTTGTCTCTAGCGCTAACCATCTCTTTCAAGAAAGTTTTGGGGTTCCTTGCCCAATCAAGACGACCTCGTCTTGGGCCCGAAATGTATAGTTTTCAGGATTTACATTGGGTTCTTCGCCCTGCGAGTGTACCGCGACTAGAATGGCCCGGGATGCCTCTCGAAGATCGCTCAATTTTTGGTCAAAAGTTTGGCCAATCCACGCATCTGGGATGGGAAGACGATAAAACTTGTTGCCGTGTTCGTAAGTCATTAGCTCACTCAGGACACTGATCAATCCTCGATTCATCGATGCTTGGGCAAGCATGTGGGCGCCATATTCACCACTGACAACAAAGTCGTTGACGTTTCCAGAATCAAGGTGCGTGGCGTAACTTCGGTTAACCAATTCAGCACAGGTGTAGACTGATTCATTCATTTTTTCGACGGTTAGCGACGCCAAGATGGTCCGGGCATCCGCATCTTGTTCACTGCGTCCACCCGTGGTGTCGGTAAGGACAAGGCAAGTTTTTGCATTCAGGATTCCGGCACGCTCCAGTGCACTGACTCGCGTAAAGTCGTCATGAACAAAATAGACATTAGCCAAACCCTCGAGATTGTCGTCGAGTTCGTGCTTGTCAAGTTCGGTGATCACGACGATCGGCACCTTGCGAGTTGCTTGACTGTACCGATACTCGTCGATAATGATCTTGGTTTTTGGTGTCCAGCCGCAAATGACAATGTGGTCCAATAAAGCATCCCATTCCACGATTCTTCCCTCCACTCGCATTCGGTCAACCATGAAAGCGGAAACGGTGCCCGCAAAAATGGCAAAAATTGTTAGCCCCATGAACATCAAAAAAACGGATACGATTTTTCCGCTGAGTGTTCGAGGCGCATTGGGGATCGGTTCGCCAGCGAACAACGTGTAGACGCTAAACCAGAAAGATTCAGTTAGGTTGAAGCGACTGTTGTTGGTCAATTTCGAGTTGGTTTCGGTGGGCGCGGTTTTGTTCTCGGAGACGATTGGATCGTTCGTTGAAACATTCGTTCCCTTTGTATTCACACTTTCTTGTCTCAACGGGGCTACGGATTCAAGGTGAGTGATTGATAGTGTGCCAAAAACAATGGTTAATAAAATGAGTAAACAAATCATCAGAAAATCAACGGCGCCGCGACGAACAATGTACGGATAGTGGCTGGATAACCTGGAGATGACTCCAAGCAATCGCAAGACACGTACTAGACGCAGCAGTCGCAATGCTCGGCCGGTTCGAAAAATTCGAAACAGTGGAAGCGTTGCAATGATGTCCAGCCAGAATTCGCGAAAGTAAGCCTTTTTGGAGCTGGCCGCAAAATACCGAAGCGTTAACTCAAAGATGAACAAGCAGGTGATGACATCATTGATGGTCATCATTGTTCTCAGGTGATTAGGCCCGAGCGTTCCGAGCATGGTCCGAACGGTGCCCCCGCCGCGAAGCTCGGACTCAAGCCATAATTCTGATAACGTCAGAACGACTGAGATGATGACCAGAACGCCGATCGTGATCTCGACCCATCCCTGGTGGAATACTCGGCGCAGCATTTGCTGCCGCGGAGAAGCGGACTTTGAAGTCGGTAAGTTTGAGTTGAAACCCCGCATCAGTAACTTTTGGTCACTCCTACTAAAGTCTGTGTATTGACGTAAAAACGTCAATGAATCTCGGTGATCAGATGGTCAAGGTATGCTCGGTCAGTCTTTGTTGGCACCTTGGGAATCTTTTGAGAGTAAGTGCCGCAATTGGAAATGGTGCTTTCCAAGTTTGCCACCGTAGTTGCCCGCACTGATTGAAATGATCCCCTCCCCTACCGCTGCTTTTATACCGCTTCGGGTGGCCTCGGCAACGGCCTCAAAATTTGAGCCGTCAATCACGATCTCGTAAACGCAGCCCGCGTCCTCAGGCAGTTTCGATTCGACTCGACCCCGCAAGCTAGGGCAAAAGGCGTGAGCCGTGGAAGCTCTCAAATCTTTGTATTTTGAGCCGACTTTGCTTCCGCTACGGACCACCCCGCCGGGAAACGGAGTGATGACGTTCTGCAGTTTGGTGATTTGGTCAACACTTCGTTCGGCGGCATGCAGGCCGGTTGTCTGATCGCGGGATAAAATTAGAAAGTTCCCCCCCGCAACCCCTTTGTTGACGCCAACAGATTCCTCAACGATAAATTCTCCGTCCATGACGGGGACGCGCCAAAATCTTCGCTCTCCAATCAATTTGCTTTTTTGAAACCCGTCACCAAAAAAACGCAGGTGTTTACCCAAAGGAACTCTGTCGGTGGATTCTTGCATTCCGTCGAAAACTGCCGTCGTCGGACAGGTCATCAGGCATTGGCCCGTGCGGTTGACGACCGCTTTTTGAACCGCCTCCGTTGAAAATCCAAACAGCATCAAGCTGGCTCCAGGTCGCCCATCAAGCGTGTCTTGTGAGTCGATTAACTGTTCGAGCCCGACTTCCGCATCACAGCCGATGACCGAACTGCCGTAACCGCAAAATTCTGAGATGGCTGCATTGAGCCACCGTTGATTGAACGCGGTGACGATGATTCGGCAGAAGCGCATAGAAAACGCCTCGGCAAAAGTATCTTCGATAAAAGTAGGGCCGACCTTCATGCGATCCAACGATTCCGTCTAAAGCTGTAATTAAGTAACCAAGTGTGGCGAAATAAACTTCTAAGTTTCACAAAATGGTGGCGAGAATTGATCACTCTATTATTTATAGTTTAAAGTGACGCCGAAACCCGTCGACTGGATGTATCTGGAGGCGGGCCGGTTTCTTTCTGAAAATACAATGAATGGTTGGGAAATGTCTCGAACCCAAAACTCCCAACCTATACGGCATCGGCGACGCTTGCATGTTGCGATTAGCCAAACCATCGTGCGGTGGAGCTTTCGTGTATTGATGACGCTGGCCTACAGAATACGAGTCCATGGTTTGGAGAACTATCCCGATCAAGGTCGTATGCTGGTTTGTTCTAATCATCAAAGTTTCCTTGATCCAGTCATTCTTGGCGTTATTTGCCCCAAGCCAATTAACTACCTCGGTCGCAAAACGCTGTTTCGATTCGCTCCGTTTGGCTGGTTTTTGAGTTGGAATGATACGATTTCGATTGACCGTGATGCGTCGGGAATCGGCGGGATGAAGGAAACGATGCGGCGAATCAAACGTGGTGAGTCCGTGTTGATGTTTCCCGAGGGTACGCGAAGCCCTGATGGTGAATTCAAATCCATCATGTCCGGGTTTTGTGTGATGGCCAAACGGACCAAGGCCACCTTGATGCCGATAGGGTTCGAAGGTGCGTATCAGTCCTACTCGCGAAATATGATTTTGCCACGGCTGGGCCGCATCCATGCTGTTATGGGGGAGCCGATCCATTTTGACGAGTACGGCGAATTGAGCGATGAGGATTTGACGAAAATGTTGGAAGCCCGCATACGAGAGTGCTTTGAGGCTGCTCGCGAGCATTGGAGAAAAAGCTGTTGGGGTGTTGAAAGTCGAAGACGGCCTTTAGAGCATGATTTGAAATGACTCTACGCTGGGCCAGCTCGGAGTGACTTTGGGTTGGGTGGGGCCAGTGCTCGTAACGATCACGATCGGATCCGAAATAATGACCCTGAAAAATTTGATGGCTGTGCCCGAAAAATGAATAGAGGTCTGTCAGTTTTTAACCCGCAGTCTCGCTTGCCAGCACTACGCAGAAGCGGGTCTGTTGGTTATCGTTTGTGTTTTCCGCTTTAAAGCTATCGGCAAAAGAATGACTGAAAAATCAAACTCAGAAAACCGTCCGGCGTCTGACCTCTCACCTCCTCTCGAGCCTTCAAAAGGTTCGTTGCTGGTTATTTTTCTAACAGTCTTTATCGACTTGTTGGGGTTTGGGATTGTCCTGCCTCTCCTGCCGCTTTACGCCGATATTTTTGGATCGGATCCAAGTGGATTTACAATCGGGATGCTGATGGCAAGTTTTTCGATTATGCAATTTATTTTTGCCCCGATTTGGGGGTCACTATCGGATCGTATTGGAAGGCGTCCGGTGATTGTGATTGGTTTGTTGGGGAGTGTTGTTTTTTATTCTTTGTTTGCCGTGGCGGCGATCTACCAGAGTCTGTTTGGCTTATTTGTCACTCGTATCGGAGCCGGTGTCGCCGGCGCAACCATTCCAACGGCACAGGCATATATCGCTGATACAACAACAAAAGAAAAACGGGCAAAAGGAATGGCTCTGATCGGTATGGCATTCGGTCTCGGATTCACGCTAGGACCGTTATTCGCTTACTTCTCTGTTCCTAGCGTTGAGGTCTCGACAGTGGTCCAAGGCGTTGCCGAGTCCGCGACGCAGTTAGGTGACCCCGGGGCAGGCCCTGGATTTGTCGCCGCCGGGTTGTCTGCGATCGCGTTAATCTTGGCGATCTTTCTGTTGCCTGAATCCCATCGACCCGGTGTCTCATCATCGCATCGACGACAGTGGATTGATTTGGGTGCTTGGAAGACGGCGGTCAGCAGTCAAGCGATGGTGTTTCTGCTGATTGGTTTTTTCGTTTGCATCTTTTCATTCGCAAAGTTTGAAACGACTTTGAGTATGTTGATCAAAGGCTCAAATTCATTTGAGGATGCGCCGTTCAATTTTTCGTTCAAGCAGGTTTGTTTGACGTTTGCGGTGATCGGACTAATGGTGGCGATCGTCCAAGGTGGAATCGTGCGGCGATTGTCGACCAAGATTTCCGAAAAGAATCTTGCCGTCGGTGGTGCGATGATCGAAGTCTTGGGATTCGGGTTGCTTTCCTATTCGGTCAAGATTGCGTCGACGTATTGGCTGTTTGGCTCTTTGGCGGTCATTGTAACGGGATATAGTTGTTTGCAGCCGAGCCTCTACTCTCTCATTTCAAGATGGTCTGACCCTGAGAAGCAAGGAAAGGCATTGGGTGTTAGTCAGAGTGTAAGTGCTCTGGCGAGAATATTTGGTTCGGCATTGGGTATTCCGATGCTTAAAGCGTTTTTGTTTTTGCCTTACATCGTTGGTTCGGTTTTAATGTTTGTGGTTGCAATCATGATTGCGATCGCTTGTCGCACGGGGAAAGATTTTGAGTAGGAGGATTCTTGATGCCAAAAGCACGATGTCCGGGTTGTTCTGCCGTGGTGCGGGTTGGCGAAGAGTCTGGCTATCAATGCCCGCATTGTCACGAGCGATTTGTCTTACCCCGTCGTCTTGGGCTCACTGAAGTAGCTGCATTTCAGGATCCTGGCTCGACCGCCCAACAAGGTCGTCCAACTCAAGCGACGGCTCAAGTTCCAGCCCATCCAGAGGATGCTCTAGCCTCGCGCCCACAAGGGTTGCCGGGGAGGCAAAATGAATCGTCTCAAATTGTTCGTCATCAGAACCTTTCACGACGGAAATCGGGTAAACATCAGGCGTACCAAAATCCCTCTAAATCCGGGATGTCGCAAGCAGAGTCGAGCGTTCAAGTTTCTTTGTTGATCGGCGTATGGACTTCGATATTTTTGATTCTAATGGTGGGTGGATTTTTCTTGGTTGCAAAATTCATCGAAAGTCCAACGCCTGTCGCCAGCAACGAAAAAAAGCAGGGGGACAAAACTTTAGAGAATCAAACTCCTGCTTCGGTTCCGTTGGAGCAAACAGATGAAG
The DNA here is from genome assembly GCA_029247405.1 of Mariniblastus sp. Taxonomy (GTDB): domain Bacteria; phylum Planctomycetota; class Planctomycetia; order Pirellulales; family Pirellulaceae; genus Mariniblastus. The sequence goes on along the minus strand of JAQWLH010000116.1, from coordinate 7,768 downwards.
CTCAAGAAGGTGAGCCACTTTCTGCCGCGAATGATCCAGTTCCTGAGGTGTTTGAAGCGGGGGCAAAGAAAACCAACAAGCCGGTAAAAAGAGGCCCCCAAGAACGAGCCCCCAAGGATGATTCGGGAAATCGTTTGGCAATGCAGAAATTGCCAGATCCACCCTATATGGCTGCCTTGCAGTCAGGGGGGGCGGCAGTGAGGAAGCCGCTCTGGGAGCCGAGTCAACCTCCACAAAACAGTTCGCAAAGGTTAGCTCCGGAAGGCCTCTCGGATGCCGACGAAAAGCGAATCTACAAGGACTTGAAGATATTACACAAGCAGTCGCTTGCGAATCAAAAACCGGTGAACAGCAGTGTTGGCGGTTTAAGAGGACGTCCCGGTGTGTTGTCTGCAGAGATGCAAGCGAAGATGACAGAAATCGCTGGGCAGTATCGAATTACCATTTTAGAAATCTATGGAATTCTTGCGAAAGGTGACGAGGCTGGCTGGCCTCAAGAGTAGTCCTCACTTAACTCCGGTCGTCGTTGCCACTGCGGATTCCTGTTTGCGTTTGAAAGAGATGTTCGACGGCGGCTAAACAACGAGGTGCCTGCCGTCTGAGTTCTATCTCGATTCGACGTTTAATTTGGGAAGTAGCGGTGCCCTGAGTGACTTCAGGAACGCTATTAAAGATGCTTGATCTGTGCTGCCTGAATCTGAAAATTTTTCTTGCGAAAATGCGGCTTGGCCTTGGTGCCGCTTAATTGCTGTGAGCAACGTGGGCGACCCGCCATCATGAAAATAAGGGGCCGAATCAGCGACGCCCCATAACGGTGGTGTTTGCCACTGGTCAGGGTGTGGCCCCGTACTATCAAAATTGAACTCCTCTTCCGCTTCTCCGTCACCATAAAATCCACCTGCTCCTGATGAGGCGATTAGGGGTTCAAGGTTGTACAAGTGGAAGTCGGAATAAATCCCGTTAATTCCTCCCAAGTTTTGGGCGTGGCATTGAGCACAACCGATTTCAACAAAAACTTCTTCGCCTCGTTTGACTAGTTCTAATTCCTGTTTGTCGGTCGGGAGGACCTGTTCCGGACGCGGGAGGCTTTTGACGAAGCATACGAGCTGATGCAATTGCTGTTCGTTCATGTCAAGTTTTGCGTCTTTGTCAGCTTGGAACTTCTTCGCGATCATTTGGGCATTCTGTGGATTGGTTAAACCAATTTCCATCGCGCAAGCCGAGGCCACAAAGCTTTCCAGCGAAGCAAATTGGCCTTTCCAGCCAAACTTTCCCGCGACGTTATTTTGGGTTCTGAACAGACCTAGTCGGTTGCCACCGAAGTCTCCACCCAACTCCTGTGAAATACGACTGGCGATTCGGGCTTTTCCATAAAGGCTAATCGACAGCGTCGACATGTCATCAATTAACCCGACTCCCCAAAGCGCGGGCGAATTTAACTCATGAAAAACGAGTGGGTCTGGAGGTGTGATGGTGAATGATGAGCAACCACGTTCAATGGTTTTTGATACTGGGATCTCAACAAGTTTTCGAACAATGCTTTTTGTTTCTTGAAATAATTCGTCGACGGCATGTGAGTGGATGACCCCCTCTGTTACGTCGTGAATGAGGGGAGCTCTTTGTGGATGGTTTGATTCCAATGAAATATCAGTTTGAATTTCAAAGGAAGATACGTTGTGGGCATTGCCGCTGCTACCGCCCACGCCGCTTTGAAAATGGCACGCAACACAAGAAGTGGCATTGAAGACTGGCCCGAGGCCATCCCCGTCTCCACAAAGTGGATCGTCAACCGTCCAGTCGTGTTCGAAAAGTATTCTTCCGGCAGCAACTTTTTCAGGTGTGATCCGGGATGTCCATACGTCCAAGCCGCGAACGCTGGCGAATGCCATGGTCGCTACTATTGATAAACCGATTAGAACTTGTCTCAAACTCACTCTCACACCTCCTTTTTGTCGAAGTTATATCACATACTGGGCGATGACTAAAGCAAATACAAAACGAGCTCCAGTGGAATAATCATCGTGGAATCGACTTTGAACCGGGCCCAGCGATCGGCTCAACAACTCGCATCTTGTTTGCAGGAACAGTCGAGCAATGGCAATGTGCAGCGGATTGTGTTCGCCGAAAGTTGTACCGCAGGCTTAGTAGCAGCGTTACTGGGGCAAGTTCCTGGTATCTCAAACTTGCTTTGCGGTTCTGCAGTTACCTATCGCGCATCGGTCAAACAAGACTGGTTGGGGGTTTCTGAGGAAATGGTGGAAATCTATACGACTGAGTCAATCGAAATGACTAAAACGATGGCGTTGGGTGTCTTGGATAACACAGATGAGGCAGTGTATTCTGCGGCGATCACGGGGCATCTTGGGCCCGGCGCGCCGCCAGAAAACGATGGGAAAATATTTATGGCCGTTGCCGCTCGCGTAAATGGTTCTCTAGAAATTGCTCGTGAGCAAGAATTGCAGTTAATCGCTTCCGAGCGAATCGCCCGACAATACGAATCAGCCTCCCAGTTACTGGATTGCCTGCGTGAGGTAATTTGTCCTTAGATCTAAAGTTTTGGGGGCTTTCTTTCAGAATCCTCAGGGCTTTCAATTCTTCTCGTTCTACATGGTGGGCAAAACTCCATCGAGTCGAGCAATGACACGCCGTTGGCTACTGCCGGGGGGGGGGAAACTTTTGTATCATGAAGTGGTCCAACCAATCAGGAAATCAGATGAAAATTCCCCTATCAAAAATTGCGTACGCCCGCTCCGGTGATAAAGGCGACGGCAGCAATGTCGGTGTCGTAGCATACAACCCAGAGTGTTACGAAGTGATCAAGTCGGTTTTAACAACCGATCGGGTAAAAGACCATTTCAAGGAGATTTGTTTTGGTGAAGTTGATCGATATGAAGCTCCTAACTTGATGGCGTTAAATTTTATTCTGCACGATTCGCTTGGCGGTGGTGGCAGTGAAAGTCTCAAAACGGACGCTCAAGGCAAGACTCACGGTTTAGGGATGCTTTATATGGAGATCGATGTTCCGGATGATTTCAACATTCCCGAGAGGCATTCAGTCGTGTAGTTGTCGGGCACACGAAGCATGAGACTGTGCTGCGACCGGGGGATTGGTGGATACCGAGTTTTCTGGCCTATCCTCCAATTATCTTGAACGCCGGGCCCGATGGTGGTCTAGGCAGTTGGTTGACTTGTTCCAAAGCCAAGAGCATAGAAATGAAGCCGTACATCACATTGTTTTTTGGGCTGTTTGTAATCTGGACCGGACTGTTACGGTCGATTGAGGCTCAGGCTTTTAAACCCAACGCCTTTTATTTCTGCTTGGCCATGGGCTTGATCGCGATTGTGGCTGCGTTCATTTATCGATTGGATCGCGCTAGTCTTGCGACCTGTCTTGCCGTGGCGTCCGGGGCGATGGTCCTTGGTTTTTATCTGTATTGTTTTATTAAGCAGCCTGAAAAGGACGCGAATATTCGTGTTGGGTTGGTGATTGTCGCCGCGTTTGGGCAGTTGGCATTGGTGCTGTTGCCCAATCGAAAAAGCTAACTCCGGAGCAACTGCTACAACTCGCGGGTAGCCGGTTCGAGTATCGCACGCTCGGGGTGTGGTTGAGAATTGTTCGCCAAGTTCCATTTTTTTGTTGGTTGGCTCACCCCGGCGAAGTTGTCATAACTTTCAGCCTGTCGTGCTCTAGGTTATTTTTTTGGAGGCGTTGTTTCTTTGTCTTCAGCATCTTTGACCACGACACGTTTTGCCAAGTCGAAGGTGCTCCCCGCTTTGAGTGCGATGAAATCGTCGGTGCCTGGAATGACCGGGACGTTACGATCATAGAAGTGGACTTTGCCGCGCCCGATGACCTTCGCTTTTGATTTTTTTACGACGATCGCAGTTGCCTCATCCAAACCAATTCCAAGCAACTGTGGATAGCGGTCGACGAGCTGCGTCATATCTTTTTGCCGCCCGCGTTGAGAAAAATGCTGATCGATTGCGACTCCCCGAATGAATCCAAGCCCTCGTTCGTATCCTGGAGCCATGATGTCAAAGTTGGCGACCGGATTGGCACGACACATGTACGCGCCTTGAATGGAAGCTCCTGCCGAGGATCCACCAATCACGCCGCCTCTGGCAAGAACATCTTTCATGAGCCGATGGGCTTTTGTGCCGTAATACGAGTCAGCAAAATTCCACTGACGTCCACCGCCAAACCAAATTCCCGTCGCGTCCTTTAGAGGAGCCAAAAATTCTTCGTCCGAATTGGCTTTGATTCGATCTTTGGTGTGAATAAAGGTTGCCGATTGTACCCCCATTTTCTTCCACGCTTCCACGGTTCGCTGGGATCCTTTGATTTCATCAGCTTCAGAGCATGGGACATAAACCATTCTCGCATTCTCTCCGCCAGCAAGAGTTACCAAATCTTCCATCATTCCATTCGGCATCCCACCACCACCAACAATAAAGAGAGTGCCATTTTCAACAAATGGAGTCGGAGGGTTTTTAGCCGGAAAGGGGGCAACGGTCCGTTCGATCGCATCCCGCCGCCAGGCCGTCAAGTCCACAATTGAGGTGTAGGGATTTGCTCTTCGCGAAGTCACCTCTTTGAGGTGTTGGACACGTAATGGTTTCTCCTCGTTGGCCATCAGGCAAAACGTCGCTTGACCTTCGCCAATGGCTCGAATCTTTCGATTTTGGAGAATGATTGCTGTGTTCGATTCGATTCCAATTCCTACGCAACGTGGATTGGCAGCCAAAGTTGCCAGCAAAGCAGGACGATCCACAGCATCAGTGTAGGCTGAGGAGATCACTGTGTCTGGAAGCAAGTCGCCGCTGGCTTCAACAGTTGTACTTCCGGCAGTCTTTTCAGTTTTAAACTTGCCCAGTGCCTCCGTGGCCTCCCCGTTGGTTGCTAAGGTGCCGCCTTGGGCAACCATCGTTTTGGCGGTGGCTAAAATCGGCGAAAGTAGATTGGCTTGGGTTTGGGTGAGTTGACTGCTGGCTATCAGCCAAACGACATTCGCGCTTTCGATTTTTGCAATGGGCGCATCGAGGGGGATCGACTCTCCCTTTTTTATCACGATAAGCGATAACTCAGTGGGGTTGTCGAGCTTGGTCTTGATAAATGTTTCATCCATATTCGATCCTTCGAATTGGATCACAACCGTTTTTGCTTTTGTTTGGTTGGCTGCTTTTGCGATCGCTTCGAGCATGGATTCGGGGGCTGTATCGCCACCACAAGCAATCACGGTTCCGGCGATCTTCAGGTCGACTGGCCAAAGTCCAAATTCTTCATTGAAATCTTGAGCTCCTGCAGCGCACGCAAATAGAACAACGGCAGTCAATACGGTTGATGTCACGAGTTGAAAACGCATCTTAGTTCTAGGTTTCCTAAAGTTGCTTCGACTAGTCAATTAAAATCGGGAGGAGCGAGTCCAGAAGTAAATTAGCGTTTGGCTGGTTAAGTGATTCATTATTGCGTCAAAAGTCCAAAGACTCGCTGGGCGTTGGCTGTTGTTGTTTCGCCAACTTCCTGAAAAGAGATTCCTCGCGATTCCGCAATACACCTCGCGGTGTGCTCGACCATGCAGGGTTGGTTGGGGCGGGTACCGCGATGCGGATGGGGGGAGAGGTAGGGTGAATCCGTCTCGACGAGAATTCGGTCAGCTGGGATTCGCTTGGAAATCTCCCGTAATTCATCAGACTTTTTGAATGTGACCATTCCGGCAAAGCTGATGTACATTCCCATTTCAAGGCATCGTCTTGCCGTTTCCCACTGACCGGCAAAAGAATGCATGATCCCGAGGATTTGCCCATTTCTCTGATGAGCTTCAAGCATTGAAAGAATATCCGACTCGCAATCACGCATGTGGATGACGAGCGGTTTTTGAGTTTCAAAAGATAGTTCAATGTGGCGTGCGAACCAAGTCTTTTGGATCTCAATTGGGCAGTAGTCCCAATGGCGATCAAGGCCGGTCTCGCCGATAGCGACAACCTCAGGATCGCTTGCGAGGTGTTGGATCGCACTCCAATCCTCTTCTGTTGATTCTTTGCAATGATTGGGGTGGATCCCAACGGCGGCCCAAACCATTGAATGCTTTGACGCCAAAGCAAGGCAGTCTCGACTGCTCTGAACAGTTGTCCCGATCGCGGTGATTCCAACGAGTTCAGCCTGACGGGCGTTGGAGAGTACGTCCTCGAGCAGGGGGGCGAGTTGCTCGTCTTCGAGATGGGCGTGGGTGTCGAACAGCGGCATCGGGTCAGCTTTCAACCTTAAACCGGGTTCGAAATCGGTAGCTCGCCAGATTGGCGAATTAAAGGCAGATCGATAGGACGGCGTTGTGAGCAGTCCTCGTTGGCAAGATGCCAGTGCATGACTTCGTCTTCACCCTGCCTCCAACACAGATAGACTTCCTCACTTTCACGGACGGCGGGAAAGTCAACAAAACCATCGTCGGCAGAGTTTGGGATCGCATTAATGTTGAGAAGTTCTCGCAAAAAGCGATCAAGTAATTTTGACTTTTCGTCTGTCGAAATTTGAATCGACTGAAGCTCTTTTGAGTACTCGTCATCTTCTCCAGGAGGCCGGCCTTCGCAAAGGTAGTCCAGACGTTCACGTGTCTCCTTGATTTGCTTTGATAACACAACAATGTCATCAACGATCATTCGAACCAGCGGAAGCGTTTGATTAGCCGTTCGAATCGTGAACTTCGGTTGCTTTGTAGCGGAAGTCGTCATCTCAATTGGAACTCGATGTGTTAGGAGAAAGCGTTTCACATTTCGATTAAATAACAATCGAATCGCTCGTACCTCAATTATAACTCCAGAGCGTCATAGAGAAATTGGTAATTGCCATTTTGAGGAAGGCCACGGTTTGAAGCGATGCTCAAATCGCTTGATAGCCTTCTACCCATGGGGCCCAAAATTCATGGGATGATACTGATTTGCGGGGGACTTTGGTGCCCATGATGAGATCGGGTTTGATGCGATCTGGGGAAGCAAAACCGAGTGTCCGTCGCCAAAAATAGTTGCCAAAATTATTTTAAAATTGTGATCGACACTGTCAGAAGCTGAAATTGGGCCGGGTCGGTTTTGGACGTTTATAGGGAGTTCAACGAAAATGTGTTCCGATTGGGCAAGGTTGGCAGCAAACTCCTCCTTTTTAGGGATAAAACCGGGTAATTTGACTTTAGTTTTTGTTGACTCTGGTCCAACACCGCGTAGAGTAAGTACAGAGGTATCGTCTTTTTCGAAAGTGTCAAGCCCTCGAAGGGCGCCCTTTTCAAGGGCTGGAGAAAGTCGAAGAGTTCCGTTTGGAACTAACTCGTCTTACAAAGGAATGCGGGAATGCTAGTTCTGTCAAGAAAGAAAAACGAGAGTATTGTCATCAATGACGATATTACGATCGTAGTCGTGGAAATTCGAGGCGACAAAGTCCGTCTGGGTGTCGAAGCCCCCAAAGAGGTCCCAGTTCACCGACGCGAAGTCTATGATGCGATCAAGCGGTCAGAGCAGCAGCAAATTGAAAACGGCGCGCAAGAGCAGAATGCGACCGCTGCTGAGTCGGAATAGTACTGAAAAATCAGTTTTCAGAACCCACAAGACTCCTCGGCTATCCGGGGAAGTAACAACTCTTGGGTGTTCTCCGCTTTGATCCAATACCCTTTTAAGCGTCTCTGGGCGTTTTTACGCCCGATTGGGTCGTCCAAACACGAAGACTTTGGATTTTCTTGAAATTGCTGTGTTGGCTACGATTCTCGCCCTTGACGAAATCTAAACC
>JAQWLH010000069.1 GCA_029247405.1 Mariniblastus sp. | reverse complement strand
ACCCATCCCCACGGTCGCCAAATTAACAGGCCGATTCCCGCGAGAATAATGCTTTGAAGAATTGCCAGTCGGTTGAATCTACGGCCGGCTTTTGGAGCTATTTTTTGAAATTCAAAGCTTGACTCATTCCACTCAAATTTGGGTCTGAGAATCGCCAAGACGTGAGAGACTTGATTGATGGGAATTACTGGGATAAACCAGCGTTTGGAAACGGATTCGCTGGCTGATTCATTGCTGTTCCCAGACCCGCCGGCCGTTTCAATTCGAATCGAGGCCATGCCAAGCCAACGCATGATTAGATTGCGATGGATGCTGATGAATTGAATTCTCTGACGTGGAATGGTGGCGCTGACTTTCGTGACCAGGCCGCAGCTGATTCGAAGGTCTTCCCCCTGACGGGTGAGCTTGTAGCCATAAAACTGAAAAACGTACCAGGCAATTCCCATCAAGCGAAGAATAACCAAAGCACCAATCGAAGCGGAAACGATCGTCAAAACTCTCCAGAGTGTTGTGATCCCTGTGGGAACCAGAGATCGCAACCAGTCAACTTCCAGGTAACTCGTTCGATCACCAGCAAATTGCAAAAAAAGTCCGAGGGCGACACTGATGATCAACATCCCTCGATTGCTTGCAATTCCAGCACGCCATAACCACTTGAGCGGAATTTGCAGAACCGTATCGACATGGCCCTGTTGAGATTTTGAAAATTGATTTGCGACACCTGATTCGGGTGTCACCGTGTTTTGCGTTAAGGATTCGGGAGAGTCTTGGTTAGAGAAAGATGGTTTCGATTTCGAAATGGTTTGTTTTTCAAAAATTGCTTGACGCAATCTTTCCATTTGAGCCATCGAAAGGACACGTAATGTAGCTTCTGGCTTGGTGCCACTGGCGGTTTCAACCTTGACTTCCGCAACTTTCAAGATTCGATGCAGCGGATTTTGCACGAAGTCAATATTTTGAATTCGGGCAACCGGAACCGTGCGAACGTTTCTGAAAATTAGACCTTCGCGAACGATCAAGTGGTCATCTTGAATGCAGTATCGAAGTGTGAAATATCGGAATACGCATCGTAGGAATGCCGGGATAAAAATGACAGCTGAAAGAATGATGACATAATATTCACCTTTGGCAGCGCCAAAGAGGCCGATCGCGGCAGGGATTAAATAGGATTTGATGTGTGCTAGTAATTCAAAAAGCAGCGACGTTGGGTGGAGGAAAGAAAGTTTGTTGGAGGGCGTGGCGTGACCGGAGTGGTCCACGCTTGGCTCTCCTGAAAGCGGAATAACCAGTGGGCGGTCATGATTGATCATCTCTGAATCCGCAGCGGAACTTGGCAACTCGGGTTGGTCAAAGTCAGACGACATTTTGATCTTTCTTTTGTCGCACAATCAGGTCACGAAGTTCGACCGCCGTTTCATAGGCCAGGCCTTCCAAGGGAATGGATGCGTGCTGGGTTCCGGCGGTGTGAATGATAAGCGTGCCAATTCCGAAAGGTCGTTGGAGAGGGCCTTGCGATACATCGGCATGCTGCACCCTTCCCAGTGGAATGGTAATACGATGTCGCCAAAGAACGCCTCGCCGAATCTCGAGTCCTTCGGTGTCCAGTCTCCAGCTGGTGTAACGAAAGGTAAGCGAAGGCCAAAAAGCGGAAAAGGTGACTGAGGTCAGATTGATTAGTGCGGCCATTCCAGTTGTGGTGAACCAAATTACATTGGCTCCTTGTTTGTACCACAGCACTCCCAAGCCAATGATAGATCCGGTGAATAGGATCGATGTGAAGATTAGCCCAACAATTCGATCGACTTGGATGTTTCGCCGATCCAGTTGTTTGAATTGATTGGATATCACGACGGGGCCTGATGCGGCGATTGGTGTCGCTTCGTTTGGCAGGCCGTTGGGGACCATTGGCAGTGGCGCAAGGGGCGATTCCCCGCTGTTCAAAGCCTCCATGTCGCTTTGCTCATTCGTTGTTTGTTCGTGCTCAGGTTGAGTTTCAGGTTCCAATGGATTCTTTCACCAGCATGTTCTTAAGTTTCAGTGAATTCGCTTTTTCAGTTAAACGGCCTGATTGATTTTGGCGACATTAAACTTTTAACTGGTAGAAGTCGATTGCGTTTTGACCGAGAATTTTTGCTCGCTCCGGCTGCGAAAGGCCCCCCATGCAATGAGTTAACGCGTCAAAAACTTCTTCGTAACTGGCCGCTAATTCGCAGACGGGCCAGTCGCTGCCAAACATGCACCGCTCAGGCCCAAAATGGTCTAAGGCGGTTTCAACGTAGGGACGAAGGTCAGCAGGCGTCCAGTCTTTCCAATCGGCTTCGGTGACCATTCCAGAGAGCTTGCACCAAACATTTTCATGCTTTGCCGCAGCAATAAAATGTTCAATCCAGCCTTTCGTTACAGCGTCTTTGATTACCGGTTTGGCCAAGTGGTTGATCACGAACTTGGCATCAGGGAAGTTGCTGGCAACCGTCACCGCATGTTTAAGATGTTTGACGAAAAACAACAAGTCAAACGGGATGCCGTGTTTTTCGAGTACACGAAGCCCACGCTGAACATCGCTTCGAATGATAAAGTCATCGTCCGGTTCGTCTTGCACAACATGGCGAACGCCAACGAATTTTGGGTGGTCCTTGAATTCTTCAATTTGCGATTCGCAGTTGGGGCTGGCAAGATCGACCCAGCCGACAACGCCCGCGATCCAATCTTCATGCTCTGCCAAATCCAAAACCCACCGATTTTCCTCGACGTTGTGTTGAGTCTGGACAAAAACTGTTTTGTCCACGCCTGCAGCATCAATTCGCGGTTTGAGGTGTTCCGGCAAGAATGTCTTACAGATTTTTTTGAGATCATCGCTCTCCTGCCATGAGTAATCAAACTGGTGGAGTGAGCGGTCCCAGAAGTGGTGGTGTGAATCGACAATCATGTTAAACCGTCAGTTGGAGGAGCCAAACATCTGAGCAGCGGAAATGTCAGCTGAGACGAATCAATCGAAAACAAATTAAGCCGAGCCAAATGGGTGGGTGTGATTAAACAGGATCGCTGTTTTCAGGCAAGCACTCAACGTAGAACCAGTTGTGAATCGGAGCCAGTATTTCTCGGACTTCTTTGACCAATTGTTCATCCATCGGTTCATCCATCCATTGACACCACTGAGCCACTCGGTCGGGGTTTGCCGATCCAGTAATGCAAGTCGTCATTTCGGGGTTGGCAACCGAAAATTGCAATGCCAATTTGGCGATATCAACGCCAGCAGCGGTGCAATGATCAGCCGCTTTTTTACAGGTCTCACGGACTTCTGGAGTTGCCTTGTGCCAGACGGGTAATGGAGCGTTGGTGAGTAATCGTGCGCTAAACGGCGCCGCATTCATCACTCCGATGCCGTTGGCTTTCATTTCTTCGACGATGCCAGATAGCATGGTGTTTTGAAGGGTGTAGTGGTTGTACGACAAAATTACATCGAGCTCAGCGTGGGCAGCACCTTGCTGAAAGATGTGCATTGGATAGCCGGAGATGCCAATGTTTTTAACTTTCCCTTCCCTCTTGATTTTCTGCAGTTCAGGAATCGTTTCTTCCCAGATTTGTTTCATGTCAACGAACTCAATGTCGTGACAAAGAATGATGTCAAGATAGTCCGTTTTCATTCGTTCAAGGCTAATGTCGACGCTTTCACGAACGCGTTTGGCAGAAAAATCAAAATGAGTCGGCGCGTAACGTCCCAGTTTGGTGCACAAGTAGTAGTTGTCACGTGGGATTCCATCGAGTGCGATTCCCAGCAGTGATTCCGAAAGGCCGCGTCCGTAATAAGGCGACGAGTCAATTAAATTCATTCCATGGTCGAGTGCGACATGAACGCTTTTAACAGCTTCGTTGAGATCAATTTTTCTGAATTCGGCACCCAAGGATGAAGCGCCGAAAGAAAGCGCCGAGACTTCCATTCCTGTGTTGCCAAGTGTTCGTTTTTCCATGCCGTTTCTAAGTGTCCGAACCTAATTGATGTTTAATCGCCGTAAATACTACGTCGCGACCCTGCCTTTAGTCTATTCGCTCGTACCAACGTCGAAAATCGTACTAGTCCTGTTCGCCGATGGCTTTGCGCGTTTGGATTCAGTTTTGTAAGGCCTTTCCACAGCGATTTAAAATCCATGGATGAGATGAGAGATGCCGGTTCTTGGGGATGGGGGGTGCGTTTGTTCGCGTTGAGCCAGTTAAGTCGAAGCCTGTGAGGAATGGCACCATTTTTTCAGGAAAAGCCGATAAATCAATAACTTTGCAATTTATTGTCACTCTCTCCGTCGATCTGCACACTTTATGGATAAGGCCGTCGCTACCCAAAACTCAGGGGATAAAACTTATCCCGCTCTTTCACACGTTGTGCGCCGGTACGAGCTGGAACTCAAGTTCCAGCGTGCCCTTTATCAAATCGCGAATTTAGCAAACGATCCCGATGACATTCAGGGGTTTTATCGGCAGGTTCACCGGATTGTCGCTCAATTGACGTCCGCAAAAAATTTCTTTATCGCGATTCTTGATGAAGAAAAGGGACGCGTGAGCTTTCCCTACTACATCGACGATGATCTGACTAAGCATCCTTACGACTTCATGGATCTTGAGGAAGTTAATCGTCTGACTTTCGTGAGCTTAATTCTTGAGTCAAAGCAAAGAGTTCACCTCTCTCATGAAGAGATGTTGGGTCTCCGAGGCCAGATCGATCCGGACGTGGGCGGCTTTCCTCAGGATTGGTTGGGCATCCCGCTGATTCACTCGGGACGTCTGTTCGGAGCGTTGGTCATTCAGAGTTATGAAGCAAAGTTTCGATATACAAAATCAGATGAGCAATTAATGACGAATATAGGTTATTGCGTAGCCACAGCGTTGATGAAAAGGAATATCGAGGAAGAGTTGGTAAGTGCCAACAGTCAGCTCAAATCAAAGAATCTTCAGCTTGAAGAAACGACGCGAAACCTATTCGATTCAAATGAAGAGCTCGTTAAATCGCTTCAAGTAAATCGCGAAACCCAAGAAAAACTCCGTTTCAATGCAACCCATGATACTCTGACGCAGCTGCCCAACCGGGCTCTTCTATTGTCTCAGTTGAGAGAGCGAATCAATGATGCTCAGTTAGGGGGCGATAGAGACTTTGCATTGTTGTTTTTGGATCTCGACCGATTCAAAGTGGTTAATGATTCACTGGGCCACTTGGCTGGCGATAAACTGCTTGTTGAAGTCGCCAACCGGCTGCGAGTCTGCATTCGCCCGTCCGATACCGTTGCGAGGTTAGGGGGGGATGAATTTTGTATTTTATTGGCTCAATCCGTGACCAGTGAATCCATTGAAATTGTGGCCAATCGGATTTTGTCCTCCCTCTCACTGCCGTTTCAACTGAAGGGGCAAAGCGTTGTGACGTCCACCAGTATTGGAGTGACCGTCGGCAATCTTGGTTATGAAACCGCAGAAGATATGTTGCGCGATGCTGACACCGCCTTGTATGATGTCAAAGCGAATGGCAAAGCTGGCTACAAAATGTTTGACGTTTCTATGCGTGAAACGGCTGTTTTTCGACTCGACTTGGAGCAGGCCCTCCGTCAATCGGTCGAACGAAACGACATCTCCGTTCTGTTTCAACCTATTTGCGAATTGAAATCCAAGCGGATTGTTTCAGTTGAAGCTTTAGCAAGATGGAATCATCGCGAAATTGGTTCAGTTGCGCCCGACGTTTTCATTCCGATCGCCGAAGAAATTCAAATTATTCAACAATTAACAGAATGCGTGTTGGAGAAATCTGGAGATTCTATTCGCGATTTGAGAGCCTCCAATCCCGAGCAGAATTCCCTTTGTTTGAACGTCAATTTTTCTTCCTACGATATTCAAAATGATGATTGTGTTGAAAAAGTAAAAAAAC
>JAQWLH010000100.1 GCA_029247405.1 Mariniblastus sp. | reverse complement strand
CTCGACTTTCAGGACATCTATTACTACCTCAAGCCGACAACGGATCAGGGCAAGTCGTGGGATGATGTTCCTGAGGAGATCAAGGACACCTTTGAAAAGCTTGGCATTCCGGAGGCTGAACGAAAGTATTTGGCGGGGGTCAAGGCACAGTTCGAGTCGGAGGTGATTTACGGTTCTCTCAAGCAGGATCTTGCGGATCAAGGTGTGATCTTCACGGACACTGATACGGCTGTCCGTGAACACCCAGAATTACTTCGGGAGTATTTTGGAAAAATCATTCCATCGGCTGACAACAAGTTTGCAGCACTCAACAGTGCCGTGTGGTCCGGAGGATCGTTTATCTACGTTCCTCCCGGCGTAAAAATTGATTTTCCGTTGCAGGCTTACTTTCGCATCAACGAAGAGAATATGGGTCAATTTGAGCGGACCCTCATCATCGTCGACGAAGGTGCCCAAGTGCATTATGTCGAGGGTTGCACCGCTCCGATGTACACCAGTGAATCGCTTCACTCAGCCGTCGTTGAAGTCGTGGTCAAGAAGAACGCAAGATGCCGTTACACGACCATCCAAAACTGGGCCAACAACATATACAACCTCGTCACCAAGCGAGCGTTTGCTTACGAAGACGCTGTGATGGAATGGGTGGATGGGAACCTCGGGTCGAAGCTGACCATGAAATACCCTGCGGTTTACATGATGGAACCGGGGGCTCGTGGCGAGATTTTGTCGATTGCCTTCTCAAGTGCCGGGCAGCATCAGGATGCTGGTGCCAAACTGGTTCATTGTGCCCCAGACACAACCGGTACGATTGTCTCAAAGTCAATTTCGAAGAATGGTGGAAGATCGAGTTACCGTGGTCTGGCTCGCGTCGAGAAGGGGGCTGTTAATTCGAAGTGCAGCGTCGTGTGCGATGCGTTGATTCTCGACGCGGATAGTCGTAGCGACACGTATCCTTACATCGAAATTGGCGAGCAGGATGTGACGGTTGGTCACGAGGCGAGCGTTTCGCGAATCGGCGAGGAGCAATTGTTTTACCTGATGAGCCGCGGACTCTCAGAGACTGAAGCGAGTACGATGATTGTCAACGGATTTATCGAACCATTGGTCAAAGAATTGCCCATGGAGTATGCCGTTGAAATGAACCGGTTGATCCAACTCCAAATGGAAGGGTCGGTCGGATAGGCTTTCCGGCTTTGTCTCGCACACAGCAAGAGGCAACTCACAATCAAACTCAAACCATCTTTCATTATCTTACAATGACAACTGCGACAACTGATAAAATGACATTCACTGATGAAGGCTTCCAAGCACTTCTCGCGTCGACAAACCAACCTGCTTGGCTGGCCGACCAGAGGAAGCTTGCCTGGAACACGTTCAATGAACTTCCCTGGCCGAACAACAAAGACGAAGAGTGGATGCGAACGGACATCCGGATGTTCAAGCTCGAGAAATTCTCGATTGCGGCTTCGGAATCCGACGCCACCATCGAATCCGCTAATGTGCTTGCACAAGGCGTTGAACTAGCGGGGAGTTTGAGTTTCCAAGGTGGGAAATGTCAGACAAACAAATCGCTTGACCAAAGGTGGATCGACAAGGGTGTCATCTTTGGAAATTTAGCCGACGTCGCCAACGAGCACAGTGAACTTGTGGAGAAGTATCTCAACAAACTGGTCGATCCCAACATCGATCGCTTCAGCGCACTTCATGCCGCGTCTTGGACCAGTGGGACTTTCCTGTATGTCCCTCGTAACGTCGTGCTCGATCAGCCAATTCATACCTCGTCATTGATGCGTGACGGTGAATGTGACTTTGGTCACACGCTGATCATTATTGAAGAGGGTGCTGAAGCAACTGTGCTTGCGGAATCGGCGAGTGATTCCGAAGCATCAACAGGTTTGCACTGTGGTGGAATTGAGATTTTCGTGGGCGACCGTGCGAATCTACGATACGTTAATTTGCAGGATTGGAGTCAAAAGGTCTGGCACTTCGCCCACCAAAAGGCGACCGTGGGGAAAGACTCCAACCTCCAGTGGACGGTTGGTGCACTTGGTTCGAAGCTTGCAAAAGTCAACCAGCACGTCGATTTGACTGGTACTGGGGCTAACTCCCAAGTCAATGGAGTGATGTTCACTGAGAAAAAACAGCATCTCTCTTACCACACATTGCAGCGACATGTTGCTCCCCATTGCAACAGCGATTTTCTCTACAAAGCAGCACTGCAAGATAGTTCTCGAACTGTCTGGCGGGGCATGATCAAAGTCGATGAAGGCGCTCAAAAGACAGACGGTTTCCAACGTAATGACAACCTGTTGCTCTCGACCAAGGCCCGTGCCGATTCAATTCCAGGTCTTGAAATTGAAGCAGACGACGTCCGTTGCACGCATGGTTCGACCAGTGGTCGTGTCGACGAAGAGTTGATCTTCTACGCAATGGCCCGTGGGTTCACGCGGAAAGAGGCCATTCGTTCGATCGTGATTGGATTTTTTCAGCAGGTCTTTGATCGTGTGACAATCGAAAGCGTTCGGGAAGCTTTGGGCGATGCGATTGCCCATCGTGTCCGTGAGTATGAGTAACGCTTGATTAAGATTGTGCTGCAAGTGCTTTGGCGAGTTTGTGCGAGAGCAGGTTCGTTGGGAGCTTAGGGCTTTACCAAATACCCGGTATCAGGCGCCAGCGGACCGATTGGCAGAACGCTGCGTATGGTTCCGATGAGGCTAACAAATTTTCTTCGCAGACAATGCGTAAGGCGGTAGATGCGATTGCAGCTAGAAAGAGAAGCCCGTGTAACCAAGACCCGGTGGTCAGGCAGGCGGCGGCGATCATGATCAACTCAAAAAAGTAGATAGGGTGTCGGATCAGCCGGAAGGGTCCATTGACGACGATCTTTCGAACTGCCGGAAAAACGGCAAAGTTTCGCCCCAGATACGTCATCCCGACAACGGCCCCAATACCGCCCACCACGAACAAGGCTTGCGAGTGACTCGGCCATAAATGCGACTCAGGTGCGAGGGTCATTGCGGTTCCGCCGGCGATGAACGAGGGCAGGCACAGGGCAAGCGTCGTCGCATCACCGTGTAGCACGGCAGTCGAACGAATTAGAAAAAGTCCTCCGACGACAAGATGCACAAATGCCGGGGTCACTTGAGGTAAGGTCCACCTGTCGATGTCTTCCGCCGATGCAATTCGCATGATGGCCCAGCTTAAAAACATTAGACCCGCCAACGTATTTTCGATTCGCTCGTTGGGGCGACTGGAGTGTGGAGTAGGTTTGGATTCCAAGTGGCTCCCCGATGTTTTGTAAGGCAGAAGAAAGGATAGTTGAGAGCGCGATGGATTTTAGCCACTGGCCTCGAGCGTTCAGATTACCATCCCGCCGATATCTAATTCCAGGATTTCGAATGAGTAAAATTGGCTTGATTCGGACGGCATGATTGGGTTCATTGGGAGCGAAGCGTGAATCGATTCAATCCCATGATAAAGGAGGAGGTTGCCCGGTTTCAAATTCAATTTCAAGGTGGAGGATTTAATGATTCGCTAAATCTCAATCTAAAAAACAGGAGCGTTACCTTGATCCAATGGGAATCGAGTGACCGCATGATGGAATGTCGGTAGCCACAATCGCAATCAAAGTCCTAACCGTTACAAATTTGACCGAAACGAGCCCCTGATAGTGGTTCACTCTCGGCATCATGAAGGATTAGAAAGTTACTAGTCTCTCCGAGAACGCCAACTCGATTTGAGTAAAAGTGACTCCCGATGGTCCATCGTTACCGGTACAATGAAGTTCTGGTTTATATCTCTGTCTCTGAGGTTGCGATGATTATTCGTACATCATCTGAAATTTATCTTGATGCCAACGCGACGACTCCCGTGCTTTCCGAGGCCGCTCAGGAGGCCCACGATGCGATGGAAGATTTGTTTGGGAATCCAAGCAGTTCCCACATTTCTGGATTGCGAGCGCGGTTTATTCTTGAATCTGCACGCGATTTGGTAAGTGAAGTCTTGGGGGCCGGCAAGGGGCAAATTGTCTTTACCAGTGGTGCAACGGAAGCAATTCAGATGGGGGTTTTTTCGACTCTCTGTGAAGTGCGTGAACACCGCGCCGCTGGAAAATTGAGTTCTGAAAAACGTACCCTCCTCTACGCCGCCACGGAACACAAAGCCGTACCTCAGTCCATCGAGCATTGGAACCAACTGCTTGGTGTCAACAATGAGATCCTCCAAATTCCAGTCGACTGCAACGGGCAACTCGATCTTGAGTTTTTAAAGGCTCACGCCGCCAGTGCCGATTTGATTTGCACGATGGCTGTGAATAATGAAACAGGTGTGGTGACGGATTTAGCTCGGGTTGAAGAGGCGATTCGAAGCGTCAATTCATCGGTCCGGTGGTTAGTTGATTGCGTGCAGGCTGTCGGGAAAATGAAACTGGATTTGGCCGCGACAACGATTGACTATGCGCCCGTCAGCGGTCACAAAATTTACGCTCCCAAAGGTATTGGGTTGCTCTATGTTCGGGAGTCGACACCACTGGTGCCATTGCTGACTGGTGGTGGGCAGGAACAGGGGGCCAGAGGTGGCACCGAAAATTTGCCTGGTGTAGCAGCGATTGCCGCGGTGATGCGGAAACTGGTTGAATCAAAGACCTATACGTTTTCAGACGAAAAGGTGTTGAAAGGGTTCAGGTCGCAACTGATGAATTCCCTCACATCCGCCTTTCCGACAATTGAATTCAATGTGGCACTTGAGCACTCGGTTTCGACGACGATTAATTTTGCGGTCAAAGGCTTTCCCAGCAAAGAACTGCTGGACCTTTTTGATGCCGCTGGAGTCAGGGTCAGTTCAGGTTCGGCGTGTGGTTCTGCGGTTAGAGGGTCCTATGTCCTCGAAGCAATGGGACTTCCCCGGTGGCAATCTGATGGTGCGATTCGGATGTCATTTGGGCCTCTCACGAGCGAATCAGAGATCGTGGCAGCTTGTGAACGAATTGAACAAGCCGGACAGGCATTGTGTGACTCATGTTTAGTGGTCTCCAATGACGCTGAGAGTCTTCCCGGGCAGGAGGTTGATGGCTTAATCCAGCTCAAGAATGGTTCGATGTGCACTTGGCTGTTGATGGATTCAAAATCAAAACAATGTGTTGTGATTGATCCGTTCGAAGAGCTTGCCGAGCGTGCGGAATCGATCATTCGATGTCAAAAAAGTAACGTCATTGCGATTCTTGATACGCATGCCCACGTTGATCACGACTCATGTCGCAAAATGCTGTTGAAGGTTATCGGCCAATACGCCGCCGACTCAGCCGAGACTGAGGACGAGCTTGGCTGGCCACAAATACCTGACGGAATCGCCATTTTAGAGGACGGCTCCGAGGCTCCTTATTTAAGAGTCTCCGATCAATGGGTCATTGCTCAGGCTGATCTTCCAGGTCACACCTTGCTGGGGCGAGTTTATCTGGTTGGCCAACTTGCCGAGGGAGGGCATCTCAAGGCTGCGGATGTCGAATTGGCTTTTCCTGGTGATACGATTTTAATCGGTGGAATTGGCCGAACTGATTTTCCCTGCAGTTCGATTGAGGAGATGTATAAATCGCTGCAACAGTTACCGAGGTTGATTTGTCCATCGACGACAATCATTTGCCCGACGCACGATTACAACAATGATTTTTCTACCACGCTGACTTCAGAGTGTGTCGAGAATGAATTCTTGCGTTCGATTCTCGATGACGAAGTCACATTCGAACAATTTGCTGAAAAGAAACCCGTGATCGATGCCGGGATATCTGATGCTACCAACTCAGAGTTGGTGTGTGGTTTAATTAACGCGGACGGCTCGGACAATTCAACGATTGAAATTAGTCGTGATCAGCTGAAGCAATTTTTTGTCGAGCACCAAGACTCCTTGATCATTGACGTGCGTGAGCCGCACGAGTTTGCATTTGCTCAGGATTGGACGGAGCTTGGATTTGACTCGCCTCCGGAGAACATTCCGTTGACGCGATTGGCGGGCTACCTTCCTGGTCTTCTAAAGGCCTACAGAAACGCACCTCAAGACGTTATCTTCTTGTGTCGTAGTGGACGGCGGTCGGGTGCTGCGGCCTCGGTGGCTCGACGGATTGGGATTGAATCCGCACGCCACATCGGTGGCGGTATTGCTTTGAACCTAAAAAATAAATGCGTTGCCAAGAGCGAGTACGAAAACATGGGCTATATGATTTAATTCGTCGATTGACTTTCCCTTTAGTGTGTCTTCCCGTGTGCCGCCACGTTTTTCGGCTGTGCTAACTCCACAGAATATTCACCCCTTTGTAGAATTGCCAAATTATAAATGCCTGAGTTCTTAAAATTAGCTTCAGTTTCTGATCTCACAGATGGTGAGAAATTACTCGTCGAAGCCGAGGATCGATTCGTTATCCTATTTCGAATCGGAAATGACTTTTTTTGCATCGACGATGTCTGTACCCACGATGGTGGTACTTTGAGCGACGGGTCTCATGAAGGGTGTGAGATCGAGTGTCCACGTCACGGCGCTCGATTTGATATGAGAACTGGTAAGGCAATGTGCATGCCAGCGACCAAAGATACGCTCGCTCACGAAGTTAAAGTCGACGGCGAGGATATTCTGGTTAAAATCAAGGACGAGTAAGATTAAGGGCGAGTAAGCGTTTGTGAGCCATTGAGGTTGTCAAATCAAAAACATCGGAGTCGCTTGGTCGGGTCCGATTATTTCAGGAAAAGAAGATGCCACTACACGAAGATCATGTTCGGGAATCCCTCAAGCAAGTGATTGACCCCGAGTTGTTTGTAAACATTGTTGACTTGGGTCTCATCTACGTTGTCGACGTCGTTGCGATCGAAGGCGAAGAAGAAAAGTACAACGTCAATATCGAAATGACGATGACCAGTCCGATGTGTCCAGCGGGACCTCAGCTTGTCTCAGAAACCCGCAAGTATGCCGGTGAAGTCGAGTCTGTTGAAAACGTCGAAGTAAAAGTTGTGATGGATCCGCCATGGACTCAGGACATGATGACTGATGACGCTCGTGACCAACTCGGGATCTTTTAGAGATCTTATTCGAATCACTCGATGATGAGTTGATAGCTGAAACGTGTCCCTTTTGAGCCCTCTTAGTTGCCAGAGTCACTGGCAGCCGCCGGTAACTCAAGGTGCGTGCAAGGCCTCGCGAATGAGGTGCCGAGATGGTCTGAGTGGTTCATGGATTGTCTTACTGCGCACGATCAGCAATTCACGAATTCGACTAAGCAAGCGAATGCCAAAGCGATGCCTTGAGGTGTCCAAACCTTGAACGAAGTCATTGCTTTTGGTTGATTGCTAACATACCCAATGTTGATTCGCCAACATGTGGTCGTCGGTCGGTTTGTTTAGTTAATCATTGATTTCAGGGTCGGGACGAAGTGGTACGATTTTGTTAAGATTCGTATCGAGGTTCTTTGCGATCCTGAGAGTTCTTTCCAAACTCGTGCTCTCGGACCGGTCGCTTTTTTTGTTGTTACCAACCACTTGATCTTTTGAGTCACAAATGAGTACAGCCACATCACCTGAGTCGAAAACGTCAAATGACCCGTTGCGATTAATCGACGTTGATTACGTGCAGTTTTATGTTGGTAACGCCAAGCAATCAGCTTACTTTTATGCCCAAGCGTTTGGGTTTGAGATTGAACAGGTTTCTGATTTAACGACGGGCGTCCGTGAGTCCGCGACCTACTTGCTGACTCAAGGCAACATTCGTTTTCTTCTGACGACAGGATTGACGTCGGATCACGAAGCCCAGCAGGAAATTCAATTATACGGCGACGGGATCAAAGATATCGCTTTTACGGTGGATGATTCAGTTGCTGCCTATGAGCAGGCGTTAAAAAACGGTGCCGAGTCTGCTTACGAACCGATCGAATGCTCCGACGAATTGGGAACGGTGGTCAGGTCGGCCATCAAATCATTCGGACGGGTGAGACACACTTTTATTTCACGAACCGGAAAGTACTCTCTGGACAATGTGAAGAATCGAGGGCAGCAGTTTTTGCCCGATTTTAAAGTCCTCGATGATTTGGCGATCAATCAATACAACCGAGACAATCCGACGGGATTATTTTATGTTGATCACTGCGTCGGTAATGTTCAAATGGGAAAAATGGACCATTGGGTTGGTTGGTATGAAGAGGTGCTCGGATTCAAGTTGTTCAAGCATTTTGATGACAAGGATATTTCCACCGAGTATTCAGCTTTGATGTCTAAGGTGATGGACTCGGGGCGAGAGTTGATCAAGATTCCAATCAATGAACCGGCGAAAGGTAAATTCAAGAGCCAAATTGAAGAGTATCTGGACTGGCACAATGGGACGCCCGGCATTCAACATCTGGCTCTACTCACCAAAGACGAAATCAACACGGTTGGACAGTTACGACGACGCGGCGTTGATTTTCTCAGAATTCCGGATGCTTACTATGACTCAGTCTGGGACCGCGTTGGAGAGATCAAGGAAGACACGGAGTTGGTCAAGGATTTGCGACTTTTAGTTGACCGTGATGACAAAGGTTACCTGCTGCAGATCTTTACCAAACCGCTGCAGGATCGCCCTACCCTGTTCTTTGAGATTATTTGTCGACGTGGGAGCGAGTCGTTTGGAAAAGGTAATTTCAAAGCGCTGTTTGAGTCACTGGAAATTGAACAAAGAAATCGTGGCAATCTGTAGATTTTGAGGCGGCAGAAGATCGGTGTTGTTGCTAGAGAGCATGCCCTGAGTGCTGGCTCCATGACTGCTCAGTTATCCGACGGTTTGCCGTATTCAATTTTAGTTTGCTTTCGATGCTTGGCGACGATGGCGTCAAAATAGGCCTGTATTGCGTCGGTTCTGATTTCCTTGATGTTGTCGCGCCAGCCAATTTTCCCCGGCTTGACTTCAATGCACTTGATCAAGTGGACTCCAAACGTCGTGACGACTGGATCGCTGATTTGATTTAAGTTGAGTCCAAACGCCACGTTGGTAAACGACTTTGGCATTGGACCGGAGAGCTTAATCCAACCGATCACGCCCGCCGAATCACGGGTGGGTGCTTGGGAGTGTTGTTCAACTGCCTGTTCCCAGCTTAATTCACCCGATTTAATTGAGTTGGATATCTGTTTGGCTGCGGCAACTAATTGGGAAGGGGCATCGCTTTTGTTTGTTCGTTCAGGTTTGAGCAAAAGGTGAGCGAGGCGAAGCTCGGTGCCATCAAATCGTCTCCTATGCTGGAGGAAGTGTGCCTCGAGTCTGCCGTCGGTTAGTTTTTGATCAAGATAATTTTGCCACGCGATTTGCCATGCAAACTCAAATTCCAGCTCGGATTTTGTTTTGCCAGTTTGTTTAAGGTATTGCTCGAGCGTCTTGTCAACGGTTGCGAGTTCTGCCTTGAGCTGGTCCAGTTTTTCAATGATTTGATTTGCCCCGGCGCGCGACTGGTGACTTTCAAGGAATGAGAGCACGACGTGTTGGTTGATGATTTGCTCAAGTGTTGCTTTTTTTGCCAGTTGAGTTTGCACCTTGTTAAGTTTGGCCTTCCCCACCGCCTTAGAGAATGCCCGCTCGATTTGTCCGACCGAAATCGTTCTGCTGTTTACGGTCGCGGCAATGCGAGATGATTCTTCCAAGTTTATTTGAGCGGTTGCGGAAGAGACTGGGAGTGCGCAAAACAGGACCGTCAAAGCCGCCTTGGAGATTGAACAAACGGATCGGAGATGATTCACGATGCACACCTAAAATTGAACTCTGGCTTGATGGTGGGAGCGGACTCAGTCAAGGCAATTGGGTGGATCTGGACAACGTGTTGCTTCTTCAAACAAGCGACTAGGGAAGTGGTATTTTCTTGAGCGAAATTTTTACGGGAACTTTGACGACAGCTGCCGGAGTGGTGTAATGCAAGCCGAGATTTGTTGGATCCTGATCGAAGTAGTATCGAATCACGACCTCGTTGTTGGTTTGGCGGACTCCCTCGTAGGCGAGCGCGTTGAACGTCTTGCCCTTGTTGTTCTTTAGCTGGACGGTGTTGTTGTAAACCCAGCTTTGGTGTGACTCGAGAGCGTTGTGTTCTTCGTCAAAACTCAAGCTGACGGTCACTCCAAAAAGATCTTCATTTTTTTCGATACCCTCAAAGGTGACTGTCGCGCCGGCTTTCGATTGGCGAGCCCCCGATTCCAAGTCGCCTAGTTTTTTGAACTTGAAAGTCTCGATACGGCCCGGAAGAACCGCATCAATTTGAGCATCAAAAGACTTGATTTGTTCAATTTGTCGATCGAGAAGACCGATGGGAATGGAGAATTCGAGTTCGGGGATTTCGGGTTGAACGGTTCCCGACAGGACGGCATCCTGATTCGAAATTTCAATCGGGTTACCGAATTCATCGACCGCTTTGATAGTTGATGCCGGGAGTGCGATCGAAATGGGGGTGACTCGCGGTTCCCAGCGAATCAAAACCTGAAGATTGCAATAGTTCAGTGCAGGGTTAGTCAGATTGCGGGAAGCTGTGACCTGGGTGACGGCAAAATTGAAAATCCCCGAAATGTTTCGCGGCACCGCCTGGTCGGGTTGGTTGTCTTTTGGTGAGTCCACCTCTGGATTGGCGGCAGCGATTCGAGCTGCCTGGGTTGGTGTCAAAACGAGTCTGCCTTGTTCACCTCCATAGGTATCGATCGTCAGTCCTCCCTTTTGCATGACCTCGTCGATTGCTTTCCAAAATTTGACATTTTCGAATTCAACCTCGATTTGTCGATCTTTAAACAGATCTGGTGTCTCATCGGGCAGGCCAGCGTCATTGCCAGTTTGAATCTGAATCTTCTTCAACACCTGAGCAATTGACATTTTGCCCTTCAGGCTAACTCGGCTCGCCTGGGTAACAGCGGCAACGGCAATCTTCTCGAGCGCTGCACGTACTCGATTGGTCCGCTCGACCGCATCGGATGGAGTTTTTTCGGTGGTCGCTTCGAGGTAATCCAAAACACGGACGCCCAACTCAATGAGTTCCTTTTCAGCGGCAGCTCGTTTGGGGATCTCTGGGGATTGAAGATCGCGTTGCAATGAGGCGACGCGTTCAATCAGCTCCATGTCACTCAGGGCTTGCTTGTCGTTCTGTATTTGAGCGTGTATCTGGGGTGTAAAGAACGATCCCCAGCAGCTGGTAGTCATCGCAATCAGCAAATACCAAACGATCCGTTTCATCTTCTCTCCTTTAAGTTTCGTAGACGTATTTTAGCTGTTTGAGTTGAA
>JAQWLH010000080.1 GCA_029247405.1 Mariniblastus sp. | reverse complement strand
AAAGACGCGGTCTTCATGCACGCCGGCGCCGTAGACCTTGACGAGGTTTTCGTGTTGCAACTTTTGTAGCTCAACGACTTCTCGCTGGATTTTATCCAGAGCCTTGGACCATTCAACGGTGGGAGGAACTTTAATAAACTTCAACGCAACGTCTCGGTCCTGTTCCGTTTGCCGCGCATGGTAAACCTTCTGTCGGCGATTGCCGAGTTTTTTGAGGATCAAAAATGGGCCCACGTGCGTGTTTTCCACGAATGACCTTTAAGGGGAAAGCTTGAGTTAATCAAAAAGGGGACTAGCTATATCATAAACCCCGAAACACCCGTGATACGACGGCGTTTTCAATTATTTGCACCGAACCGCACTGAATTTGTGTGACTTTGTCGGCGACTGAAAAGATTCCGACTTGGGGGACCAGCCGGGCCAAACAACGAATCGGAGAGTCACTCAAAAGAAACGGCATCTAATCCAGTTACCCGAAGCTCTTGATCTGTGGCAAATACCACGAATCCAACGCACAGGAGCAGCTGATGGGCATTTAGCCTGTTGGAAACTGGCGACAGTATTCGTACACCGCCATCGTCGTCGCAGTTACAACGTTATAGCTATACGGCAATCCATAAACTGGAATCTCGATGGTGTCATCTAGAACCGCTAACTCTTCGTCGGTTATACCAAGCCTTTCATGGCCAATGACTAAAGCAGTGCGTCGCTTAAAAGAATACTCAAACAAATTGTGAGACTGGTCCGTTTGCTCGAGCCCTACCAAGCGGTAACCCTTTTGTTTTAATTTTTTCAAAACGGGAAGCAGCGTTCTGCGCCGCTCAATTGAGACCTGCTCGATACCGTCTCGTGCAATTGTCGGATCGATCTTCATCGCTCCACATGCGATCACTTTTTCAACCGCCGCACATCCCGCCAACCTGATTATTCGCGAAAGATTCACTTGACTCTTAAAACTAGGACAAGCCAAAACCAACTCCCGAGGCCGCGCAAGGTCCGTGAGGGGCTTGTGCCGCAAATGTTCGGGAGCTTTATCGTCACCGCTCATTTGACCGAAAACTTTGACTGTGAAGGAGTTGGGTCATAGTTACCAGCGGTATCCAATACACGCGCCCAAAGTTGGTATCTTCCCGGTGGAACCTCCACAGCGATATGCCACAGCTTTCGGGTCGCTCGTTTAAAAAAAGTAGATTTAGTTTTACTCCAACTTCCGCCATCCCAGAACGTATTGTCGTCGATTCGATGGAGTGTCAACTCGACGCCCGCGAGCTTCTCGTTATCGCTGCCTTCGCCCCGAATTATAATGGGAGATTCTAGCTCCGCCCCTTCAATGGGCTTAATCAGCACGGTCTCCGGCGGGGTCCACTCTAACTTCAGTACCCCTTGCACCGTTTTCGAAATTCGGCCATCACTATCTTGCCCCAAAGCGGTGACGCGAATCGACCCTCCATGTTTAATCCCGGGTAGGTCAATCGGATAACTCCAATCAGAAACCAAACCCTTTGCGTTGGCCAATTCTGCTGGCACGGTCACTTTTTCTGCTTGCCAGCTTTGACCACTCCAGTAAAGCTCACGCTCTAAATCATAAATCTCAAGATCAACTCTCCCAACAGATTGATCGTCCTCCACCACCCCCTGAATCAACGAGTCACGACCGATTGAACCTGAATTCCCAATGGTCACAAGCGGCTCTTCTGCCCCCTGCTTGGCATCATGCAACTGACGAATGAAGGTTTGCTTTTGGTTTACCGAAAGCGAGTTGATTTTATTTTCTAATTGGTATGGATCATCCCTCAAGTCGTAGTATTCATACTCACCACTGGACCATTCGGTAAATATCTGATCGTCAATCGTTCGCAAACTCGCATAGCAGCCCGGAATCAACTTTCCAACTTGGCTCTTTGATTCCCAGTTCTGGATCAGCAAAGAACTTCGAAACTCATCCTTAGCGACTTGAGCAGGGTTTGTCAGGATCGGGAGCCATGACTTTCCATCCAACTCAGCAGGCGGTTCGATGTTAGCGATTCCTAAAAACGTGGGTACCAAATCAATATGCGCCAGTAAATGTTCAGACTCTCCTGGCTTGAGATGGGGGCCTGTCACGAACATCGGCACAATCGTATTACGATGAAACGGCATTTTTTTGGCGATCATTCGATTGTGGCCAAGCTGATAACCATGGTCCGACGTAAAAAAAATATAAGTGTTTTTTCGCAGCTTTAACCGATCCAAAACCTCAGCTATTCTCCCCACCATGTCATCGGTTGATTTCGTTGACATCACCCGTTCGCGAAACTTGTTGTTCAATTCCTCTATTTCTACATCACTCAAGCGTCCATATTGCATAAAAGCAGGTTTGTCAGAAACGTCCTTTTCATTAAAGTCCGGCGTCGAGGGGATTCTTATTTCCTTGCCGGCATTTTCGTATTCGGCTTGAAGCATCTTCCCTTTGCGAGCGGGTAAATGCGGAGCTAACGGCGCGAGATAAAGGAAGAAGGGCTGATTGGCTTTCGAGTCAACGTTACGCTCATATTGCGATTCGATCATCTCAACCGCCTCGTCGGCTTCAACGGTGCTTCGATAAACATCTTCGCCAGTAAAGCCTGCTCGCTCCGACAAAGGCAAACGATTCGAGTATCGCCACGTGTTATAATAACTCCCGCCAAAAGTTATGAAAACGTCATCCCAGCCGGGTAAGACGAATGGATTCATGGGGCCGTGATGATACTTTCCGATCACCATCGTTCGGTACCCACCACGCTGCATCCAAACGCCAATGTTCTTGAGATCATAGCCGTTTTGTTTAAACACTTCATAGCCACCGGTGAATCCACGGTTCAATACACCCGTTGCCAAATTGGTTTTAACACCGGTTCGGTGGGCATGCTGACCGCTGAGCAAACATGCTCGGGACGGACCGCAGAGCGGGGTTGTCACATGACAATTGGTGAATTGAATTCCATTCGTCGCGAGTGTCTTGATATTAGGCAAATACTTATCAAGTAATTCATCAGAAAAAATATCAACATCGGCGTCGTCGAGATTGATCAAGATGATATTGGGCCGGCCGTCGCTCTCGCCCACTGCCGAGCCCGAACTCGCTTTTTCGGCCTGACGATCAAGATTCTCCTGGGCAGTGATTGCATTAGGCTCACAGGCGGCGATACAGCCTAAAACCATCAAGCCAATTTTGATCAAGCAACATATCGAAGGGACAGGATTCATGATTTCCCAAATCTGAACGAGAGAAAATCTGGAAACAAAGACTCTACCCAAACACACCAAACGCAAGCCAAATGATTCCAACCTCGCGATAATCTTCTAGGCACTCAAGTGAATAAAATCAAAACGGAATATCGTTTTCATCATAGGCTGATTCAGCGAACGCATCGTTGGCAGATGCCGGGTCGGCTCCGCCCTCGACATTTGAACCAGCAGTTAGAACCTTGAAACTCAACGCCTCGGCGCTGATAAAATACTTAACTTCACTGCTCGGATCTCGTTGCCACTTACGGCCAGACAACTTGTAGCTGATTTCAACATCGTTACCGACTGCCAAATCGTCTGCGGCCTCGCAATTGTCTTTGAGAAATTCGACAGGGATGTAGTTAGTAAACCGACCATCGTTCTGCTCAAGCACAACAAGCCGTTTGCGAAAGCCCTTCTGTCCGTAGGTCTTTGTTTCTTCTACCAAGTGGACTATGCCGCGAACTTTTGAGTCACTCATCGTTATATTTCTAAATTGATTGGATGTTTGATTGAATTAGCTGTTATTCAGTTTCGGAACAACAATCATAACCAATTTTGAGTGTGAGCAAAGGAGAACGCCATTTTCCGTTAATTTCGCGGAATAGAGAGAATCAGCACAATTGAATCACCTCAACGGCTCCCGCATTCGCTTAGAACCACTCACAAAGACATTGCCTTTTATTACAAATCGCAACATCCGGTCGGCTGCCGAAGTAACGCCCACCCTCGGAGTTACAAAAATGGTTCGGGAATCTATCCTCAGACCATCCCCGCGTTCAATCCAAATTTGCCGTCGAGTCGTTAAATCAATGCAATCCAACCTTCGATCGATCCCCAAAGCGTGACAAAGCCGCCCCGGTCCGGTAACCAAGCTTCGCTCGCGTTTGGTACCACGGCGCTTTCCCATCGTTGGGATCCCAGCTTCCGGCTGTAGTGCCCGAATCAATACCGCACTACCAATTCCAACCTCATCGGTAACCACGTTGAAACATGTGCTTGCATGAATTGAGTAAACGTAGGCATGGCCGGCAGGTCCGAACATTGCCGCATTTGATTTACCTTGCCCACGCGCCGAATGTGATGCCGAATCCCCGTCTGCAAGATAGGCTTCTGTCTCTACAATCAACCCACTGGTTCGTTTTCCATTCACTCGACTCACCAACCGCTGCCCCAAAAGCGATCGGGCCACTGAAACCGGATCAGTCTGGTAAAACGATCGTGGCAAAATTGGAGCAGGCATCGGTCGACCGCCACAAATCAAATGAACGCTTTTGAATGGAATGCCCCTCATTTCCCTCAGCAAAAGGGGCCGGTGGGAGTCCCCGGCAGGCGCGAAAATTGAATTCTCACAAGCGTCATTCGCATTTACAGATCTGGGCAAAAATCTCAGCTGAGTGAGCACCCTTCACTAAGTCGGGACAACCGGCACCGGTTACAACAAACTCGAAATCCGACCAACATCCAAAAAGATCACGAAAGCCATCAAACCAAGAATCATGATCAAACCAGTATAAGTCAGAACCAATTGAACGCGTTCACTTACAGGACGTCTAAAGATTCCTTCGTAAGCCAAGAACAACATATGCCCACCGTCGAGGATCGGAATTGGCAAGAAGTTCACGATCGCAAGGTTGGCGCTCAAAAAGGTCAAGAACAACAACAACCTTGATGTACTTCGAGAGGCTTCTGAGGTTGCTGCCATTGCGATCGTCCCCGGACCACCGAGATTTTTGGGCGAGATCTTCCCGCGAATCAACTTTGCCAAGGTTTTCCCGACACGGGTCGTGTCATTTTTGACTTGATAAACACCGTATTTAACGGCATCAGACCAGTTGTCGGATTTGTAGTGTTTTTGAAGGACTTTTAAACTGATTCCACGCTTATGCTGAAAGAACTCCGCTGACGCGACGGAGGTCAACGTAAGTGTTTTGGTTTCTGAATTTCGTTTAACAACTAATTCGATCTCGGTACCAGGTTCCAACATGTCAAGCACATTGGAAACCTCACCCCAAGTGGTCGTATCATCAACGAAATTAACATTGGGATCCTTTTTGAGACTTACGTAAGCATCGTCCTTTTTTTGCTCGTCAGATAGAACGTACTTGATTGATACCAACTCATCACCAACAGCAAGTCCAGCCTTTTGAGCAGAAGAACCTGACTCAATTGACTCGACCAGCAGATTCATCGGGATAGCGATCCCAAGGGTATCAATTGCCAGGGGTTGATTCGGGCCTAAATCGGCAAGCAGTTTGGGAATGATCGGTGTAATGTCAATTTGCTCGACTTCGCCATCAGCCCGCTTAATTCCCAGTTTGACGGGAACACCGTCACGCACCATCTTGATCATTCGCTTATCAAGCGTCATCAAATCACCACGCGAGGCATCATTGATTGACATCAACTCGTCACCCACTTTTAAACCAGCAGCCTCCGCTGGCGAGCCTTTTTGTATCGCGCTGACAGGAAGCCATCCAACCGAAAAACCAAGGCGATGCATTGGGTTGGTTTCGACCGAAGTTTCAATCCGCTCTGTTTTGGCGTCCTCACCTTTACCAACAGTTCTTTCGATTACGAAATGGGCCACACGATCCGCGTCACGTGCAAGCGTTTGACGCAGGTCAATGTCATTTTCGATCTTAGTCCCATTAACCTCGACGATTAAATCACCAGATTCAAAAGGAGGATCAGCTTTGCTGGCAGCATTTCCTTTGATTGCTCCTCCAGCGCCAATGATGGGTGTGAGTCGACGGGAAACACCAATCAAAGCCAGATCGTCGGCCTCTCGAATAAACCCCTTGCGCGGTGTCACCTCAACGGTTACCGAACCTGTCTCACCGAATGGCTTGTAGGTCACTTCAAGTGGCTGTTCGTCACCGTTAAAGACAATTTCCTGAGCCATGTCCATGTAGGTGAAATAGTCTTTGACTTCTTTATCACCGAGCTTTTCAATTTCAGCCCCAGTCATGTTGTTTTCCCACGCGGGACCACCACCGATTACATTACCGATGACGGGTGGTTCGTAGTCGACTCCTGACTTGAATGCCCAGGCAGCAAAAAACACGGCAAAAATAAGATTGAAAATCACGCCTGCCGAGATAATTGCCATTCTCTGAGGAACAGATTTCGCCAGAAAACTACGCGGGTCCAACTTGGAACGATCAACCAACCCGGACTCCAGATAGGCCGCATCTGCCGTCTCACCGTCGGCAATTGACTCTTTGACTTGCTCTTCAATGTTGCCCGGATTGTCATCCTGCCCCATCATTTTGACATAGCCGCCAAGAGGAATTGAGCCGATTCCGTACTCCGTCTCTCCCCATTGAAAGTAAACCAATTTGGCCGGAATAATGGTCTGACCAAACAACTTGATCGGCACATCAAAACCAACATAAAATTTGTCGCATTTGACTCCACAGGCTTTGGCCAACAAAAAGTGCCCAAGTTCGTGCACAAAAATTACGGCACCCAGCCCCAGGAGAACCTGGAACATCGCCCACCAATTTGAAGGCTGAAGCCAAAAACTTTCTGCAGCTAAAATTAAGCAACCATCCACTTGGACATCTCCTGCCTGGCCCACCGATCAGCCGCAATTAATTGCGGCAATGTTGGATGGGGTTCAAAGTTGTGTTGATCTAAGATCTCGCGACAAGCCGTCACGATATCGGTATATGATATTTTCTGTGTTAAAAACGCTTCGACTGCCGCCTCGTTCGCTGCATTTAATACCGCGCCTGTCGATCCGCCAAATCTCGCGACATCAAACCCCAGTTCAAGCGCTGGAAAACGCTCCAAATCTGGAGGGAAGAATTCAAGATTCATCGCCGAAGTCAAATCCAGCTTCGGAGATGGACCAGCAACCCTTGCAGGGTACGTTAATGCGTACTGAATCGGCAACATCATGTCTGGAGGACTCATCTGAGCCACAAGCGAACCATCGACAAATTCTACCAATGAATGGACCATTGATTGAGGATGAATGACGACATCTATCTGCTGAGGGCCAACGGAAAAAAGCCATTTTGCTTCGATGACTTCCAACGCCTTGTTCATCATAGTCGCGGAATCGATGGTAATCTTCTGTCCCATATCCCACGTTGGGTGGGCCAAAGCTTGCTCGATGGTGACCGTACTCAGCTGTTCTTGATTAAATTCGCGAAAAGGACCACCGCTAGCGGTCAGCACGATCCGAGCAACCTCATGATCCTTGCCGGACTTCAATGCCTGAAAAACCGCGCTGTGCTCGCTATCAACGGGGAGAATGGTGGCTCCAGATTGGGACGCAAGATCAGTGATCAAGTGCCCGGCAACGACCAAGGTCTCTTTATTTGCCAAAGCAACCGTTTTACCGCTCTCTACCGCCGCCCAAGTGCTGGGCAAGCCTGCAATACCCACAATCGCCGCCAAAACGATATCAACTTCGGGCAATGCCGCGATTCGGTCTAGCTCAGATGCGCCATAAAGCACTTCAGTGTCCGCTAAACCCGAAAAATCGAAGCCGGCCGCGACCTCTGAATCAGCCGCAACAATATACTGGGGCGAGAACTCTTTGGCCTGTTTAGCCAACAACTCCAAGTTATTACAACCGGATATCGCCACCACGTTGAGCCCCGGGACGGAACGCACAACTTCCAACGCACTTTGACCAATGCTGCCGGTGGAGCCGAGGATTGCAATGTTTTTCGTGCGCGTCATGGAGTATTTTTAGATACCACGTATTCAATTAATAAAACTCTTGAATCTACTCTAGAACATCATTCCGAAGTAAATCAGCGCACTTTCAGCTTTTTCAGAGATCCTCAAAGGAATCGCCAGTTCACCAAAGTGTTCACTAAAATCAACTTTGTGGCAAAAAATCAACGTTTGCACACTCGTACGTTTTCCGCGGCGATTCCCAAGTCGAAAGTCACCTGAGTGAATTTGAACATCGAGTCGGGAGTTTCTAGAAAAGCCCACAAAACCAATGTTTTTACCCAGTTTCTCAAGTCGGGCATTCTAAATTCGTCTCTCAACCACCACAAGGCGGACCAACGTTCGCCGCTGGAAGATTCGCTTATTGGCCGATAACATTGTGGATTGGCGACCGGGTTTTTACCTTGAGATTCGATTATTGAGGTTTTGGCGCGAAGAATGCAACACAAAACCGGTTCTCCCTGCTGGCTGCAACTTCAACTAACTCAGTTTTTAATTCTGAAGGAAGTTAGCCTCCGGTCGCAACGCTCTCTTCAACATCACAAAAATCATCAGGCCAACGATGGACGAAAATCCAAAACGCAACAATAGCAACGAAACCAAAAACAATTCCTCGGTTTGGTTTGCTCTCATCATCGTAGCTGTGCTCGGGCTTTGCATGGTTTTGATCCTCAAGCAAACCAAACACACGATCGATTTTGCAGATTTCCAGCAACTTCTGGAGATAACTCAATACGATGACACGCGTGAGAAGCTTGTATTAGACCCCAACAACAATGGTATCTACCGTTTTAAAGAGGCCGGTCCTGAAGGCCGATTCATTGAATACACCGAGCCCAACAAATTGGTCATCGCTGACAAGAGCATCACGGGCCAAGTCAAATATCGTGTTGCCTCAGGAAATGGACAAACCGAACAATTTCGCGTCGTCGAATTTACAACCCACAAAGACAATTCTGACTCAACCACTAAATCACTGAATGAGCTGTTGACCCAAACCAACGCGAGGTGGAGCAGCGTCCCTGGTCCGGGAGCGTGGGAGAGATACGGTTTTTTCCTGATCACGATGCTGCTGATCGTTGCAGTGTTTTACTTCATGATGCGTCGACTTGGCGGGGCCGGCGGCCCAATGCAATTTGGTCGTAGCCGCGGCCGATTAATGGCAGATGATGATCTCGGCGTGATGTTCAGTGACGTAGCTGGTATCGACGAGGCTGTTGACGAGGTCAAGGAAGTGGTCGATTTCCTACAAAAACCTGAAAAGTATCAAAAGCTAGGAGGAAAGATTCCCCGCGGTGTGCTTCTAGTTGGACCTCCGGGGACGGGAAAAACCCTCCTCGCCAAGGCGATCGCAGGCGAAGCTGGTGTGCCTTTTTTCAGTCTCTCTGGAAGTGATTTTGTTGAAATGTTTGTCGGCGTCGGGGCGGCCCGGGTTCGAGATATGTTCCAGCAAGCCGAAGCCAAAGCTCCCTGCATTATCTTCATCGATGAATTGGATGCACTCGGAAAGACGCGAGGCGGCAACGCGGTTGGTGGACATGACGAGCGAGAACAAACTTTAAATGCATTGCTCGTTGAAATGGACGGCTTTGCGACCAACAGCGGCGTGATCGTTATGGGTGCAACCAACCGCCCCGAAACGCTTGATCAGGCGCTGATGCGCCCAGGGCGATTTGATCGCCACGTTTTAGTCGACCGGCCTGATGTCAAAGGTCGCGAGGCAATCCTCAAAGTTCATGTCAAAAACGTCAAGCTCGATCCTGATGTGGAGCTGGAACAGATCGCGGCGATCAGTCCCGGCTTTGCTGGCGCCGAACTCGCCAACTTAGTCAATGAGGCGGCACTGCTTGCCGCACGAGGCGGGTGTGCAACCGTTCAGATGCAGCACTTCAACGAAGGGGTCGAGCGCGTTACCGCCGGCCTCGAGAAGAAACAACGCGTTATGAACGTCGACGAAAAACAACGCGTTGCCTATCACGAAGCAGGCCATGCCTTGGTGGCGTTCAGCCTTCCCAACACCGATCCCGTTCACAAAGTCTCGATCATTCCGCGAGGCTTGGCCGCACTTGGGTATACGATGCAACGCCCAACCGACGATCGGTACTTGATGACACAGTCCGAGCTTGAAAGCCAATTACAAATCCTTGTTGCTGGTACGCTTGCCGAAGAACTGATCTACCAAGATATCTCGACCGGTGCTTCCAACGACCTCGAACGTGCCACCGACATCGCCCGTGGCATGGTGATGCAATACGGAATGAGTTCTTTGGGAAGAATCAATTTCAAGGAAGAACGAGGCAGCGCATTTTTGGCTGGCACGAGATCGGGTTCTGGTCTTCGTCATTACAGTGAAGACACCGCCCAGAAAATTGATAAAGAAGTCAAACGGATTATCGACAATGCCCTCGAGGCAGTTCGCGAAATGTTGCTGGCCCGAAAACAGGCGTTGGTGGCTTTGACGGAACGTTTAATCGAAGTTGAGTCGGTTGATTCGGCTGAGCTCAAACTACTCATTGATGAAAATTCGCCCGGGCCGTTGCTGGTTCCCGGCACAGACGTTGCCAGAAAATCCGCTCCAGAGACGAATTCATCCACCGATGAGCAAGACCGAGCGGCCCAGTAGCTGCCGTTTCACTTCCGGGAACTTGAACCCCGAAGTTTCAACTCAGTTTTATACTTAAGACCTCGTCAACCGATCAGTTTTTGCGTTGTCCAAAACTGCCCGCATCGGTATTGTTAAAGTCAGTGAGTCCTTTTCTGATTTTGATTGATAGATACGGCATGGTAAAATCCCGAAAGATCGTCGGCGTTGTTGGGCTCACATGGCTACTTTTGGGCTGCACAAGCTTGCAGGCTCAATCCTCGATCAAGCCTTTTAGCTTGCCTTCGACCAACGGGGACACCATCCGGGTCAATCTTGATGGATCTCAAGAACTCACGGTCCTTTACTTTACGGGACTCGAATGCCCGCTTGCCAAACTCTACGCACCTCGAATGGTTGCCCTAGCTTCGAATTACGAAGCTCAATCCGTTCGTTTTCTCGGGATCAACAGCAATCAGCAAGATTCAATGGCCGAACTGGCTGCATTTGCTGAAGAGTACAAAATGACCTTTCCCGTTGGCAAAGATTTTAACAACGTGATTGCAGACGAATTGGCAGTAAAACGAACCCCTGAAGTCCTCGTCGTCGACAAAGAATTTAGGATTCGTTATCGAGGGCGCGTGGACGACCAGTACATGCCCGGACTCTCGCGTCAAAAGGCCAGTCGAGAGGACCTCAAGATCGCGATCGATGAACTTTTGTCAGGTCAGCAGGTAGCGACTCCAAGCACGCAACCCGAGGGCTGCTTAATTGGGAGAGTGAAAGACCCGACCCTCGATGCCAGCATCACCTTCACCAACCAAATCTCTCGTATACTCCAGAAAAATTGCATCGAGTGCCATCGTGAGGGGGAACTTGGACCATTTGCCATGGAAGACTACGAAGAGGTCGTCGGTTGGGCAGACATGATTGTCGAGACGATTGACAATGGAAGAATGCCTCCTTGGCACGCTGACCCCGCACACGGCAACTTTCTAAATCAAAGAGTCATGCCAAAAAAAGAAAAGGATTTGGTCAGGACATGGGTTGCTAACGGTGCACCTTTCGGAGACGCTTCCGAACTTCCCCCCAAACAAGAATTCGTCGCAGGCTGGAAACTTCCCAGGTCTCCAGAT
Source organism: Mariniblastus sp. (assembly GCA_029247405.1). Lineage (GTDB taxonomy): Bacteria > Planctomycetota > Planctomycetia > Pirellulales > Pirellulaceae > Mariniblastus. The sequence continues at coordinate 5,026 of JAQWLH010000080.1, read as the reverse complement.
GCAGTCGTTCCAATGAGCGATCGCCCAATCACCATTCCTGGCGATGGAACGGTCGAGTATCAGTACTTTGTTGTTGACCCGAAGTTCAAAACTGACAAGTGGGTCTCAGCCGCCGAAGTTGTCCCTGGCAATCGCAGTATCGTTCACCACAGCATTGTCTTTATCCGACCTCCAGACGGATCTGCCATCAAAGGGATTAACTGGCTCGCCGCTTATGTCCCCGGTCAGAAAAATCTGGAGTATCTCCCCACCCGTGCCCGCCACATTCCCGCGGGATCTAAACTTGTTTTTCAGCAGCATTACACGCCCGATGGGTCGCCTCAATCGGACCTTACCAAGGTAGGTTTAGTGTTCGCGGATGAAAAAGAAGTCACCGAGGAGTTACTGACTTTGATCGCAATCGACCAAGGTTTTGAACTCAAGCCTCATCTCCCCAATCAAGAGGTCACCGCCTCGATAAGAAATTTCCCCGACGGGGCGAAGCTTTTGAGCGTCAGCCCTCACATGCACTACCGTGGCAAATCATTTGCAGCCGAAATTAACGGCTACGACACGAATTCGACCCTTGTGAAAGTTCCTGATTACGATTTTAACTGGCAACACACCTACCAGCTGGATACCCCTATTCCACTTGATTCCGTGAAAACAATCTCGTCAGAGTTCATCTTCGACAACTCTAGCGACAATCCAGCCAATCCGAAGCCGGGTGATCTCGTCACTTGGGGTGATCAAACTTGGGAGGAGATGGCAGTCGCATTTTTTGACATTACTGTCTCTCGGGTCAGGTCCGAAGAGAAGTCAAAATCCGTTGAGCTTTCTCGACTTCAGGACTCTGCCTCCCTCCAAAAGCAAGTTGACCCCATCCGTCAGTCGAAGATTGAGCAGTTTGTGAATGACTTCTTCAAGCGTTTTGATTCTAACCAAGATGACCTGATCCAACGGAGCGAGATCCCGATGGTCATGCGTTTGAAGTATTCAGACTACGATTTCGATGGCGTCCCCGGATTAAGTCGAACTGAAGTTACTGAGCAAGCAAGTCAAAGTTTCAAATAGAGAGTGCTTAGCTAAACCTGACAGGTTAAGCCGTTCTGACTCAAAGCCAACTAAAAAATCCACCCCGGCAAACGCGGGGTCCCACAATTACCCGCTCAAGGCATCTTCCCGAGAACGGTCGCAACGAAAGATCCAGTGTCACAAACCTTCAACCGACTATCTGGATGGATCGTTGATCGGCCTTGGGTCACGACCGGGCTACTTGCGGTAATTACTGCTTTCTCAGTGATCGGCTATTACGATCCCGGGCTCATTACTGACCGGTTTCAAGAAACCGGAATTGAAGGCTCGAAATCATCGAATTCCGATCAGGACAACGTGGCGCGGCCCAACGTATCAAGTTTCAGTCTCAACAGCCATGCGGTGCTGGTTGTTGAAACAGATTCGATATTTACCGGACAAGGGACTAAAGCTCTTCGGCAAATCGTTCAATCGCTAGAAGAAACCGACTACATCCGAAATGTCATCTGGATGGACAAAGTCCCGATGCTCAACATCTTTGGTTTGCCCGAGCCTTTGTTGCCGCATGAATCAGCCTCGCCGGAGCGTTTTGCAAAATCCAAACAAAAAGCTCTCGAGCATCCCTTCATTCGAGGCCAACTCTTATCTGCCGACGCACAAACCCTACTGTTGTTGGTGAACTTCGAGCTCTTGTTTGTCAAATCTGACGAAGATTGTATCGCCGGCGTTCGTCAAATCGCCGAGCAAGTAGCCAAAGAATTCCCCAACGTTGAATTCAAGTTTGGCGTCACTGGCAATTTGCCGATCTACATTACCGCGATGCAATCGCACGAGGCCAATCAATTCTATTATCAGATCATTGGATACACCATGATCGCGATCATGGCGATCATTCTGTTCAGAGGATTCGCAGCAGTGTTCATCATTGCTCTCGCTCCCGGACTCGGTGTGTTCTGGACATTGGGCTTTATTCAGTATTTCCAATTCTCGGATAACCCGTTCAATGACGTAGTACTACCTGTTCTGGTCAGCTTGGTCGGACTGACCGACGGTGTTCACCTCATGGTACAGATTCGTAAACTTCGAGGCTCGGGAATGAAACCCCGTGACGCAGCTCGCGCCGGGATCCACCAAGTCGGTTTGGCATGCGGCTTGACTTCACTAACCACAGCGATTGGATTCGGATCACTGTCTCTCGCAGGTCACAGTCTTGTTCAGGAGTTCGGCTATTGCTGTGTCATCGGTGTGACGCTGAGTTTCATTTCCGTCGTAACGACCATTCCTTTAGCTTGCTCAACATGGCTTGGAAAGTATGTCCACGTCGGACAAAACAAAAGCTTGATCGATAAGAATCTGGACCGAATTGGGGAGGTCGTCGTTTATGTTCTGCCCCGAAAAAATTGGATCAGTTTTCTTGCCATCGCTTCAACGGTCCTGTTCATTTTAGTTTCGCTTACACTCCGGCCTGATGAACGCCGCTCAAGTGTTTTGCCCACTCGATCTGAACCTGCCAAAGCACTGGCAACCATGGACCGGGCACTTGGCGGCCTCGAAACCAGCTCAGTCGATCTTTCCTGGGGGGAACAGGTTGGCAGCAACTCACCGGAAGTCATTACCGTTATCGGGGAGGTGGATAAACTCCTGAATGCCGAACCGCTTTTAGGGCACCCGCTGTCGATTCGTAATCTGATCGAATCATTGCCGGGTGACGGGAAGCCTGAGGACCGCATGTCGTTGCTCGAACTTCTTCCTCCGCCCATCAAGCGGGCTTTTTACGAGCCTGAAGCGCGAACCGCGAATGTTAGCTTTCGCGTGCAAGACCTGGGGATCTCCAGTTACAGCCCTGTTTTTGATCGTTTGACTCAAGGAATTGAGAAGATCGAACGTGACCACCCCGAATTCAAATTGACCCTTTCCGGTGATGCCGTCTGGAGATGGCAAAATCTGTATCAGATTGTGATCGATCTCGCCACCAGTCTGGGGGTTGCTTCGTTGATCATTTTTGCCGTTTTGGCAATTGTTTATCGTTCGTTTCGGATTGGCCTAATCTCAATCATCCCCAATTTGTTTCCGTTAGCACTTGCCGGAGCCTACCTCGTGATCACCGGTCAAGCCCTCGAAGTCGTCACGGTCTGCGCGTTTACTTGCTGCCTCGGGATCGCTGTCGATGATACCATTCATTTTCTCACACGTTATCAAGAGGAAAAATCCAGAACCAATGATGAGGAAGCCGCCATTCGTAGCGCATTCACAGGAGTCGGGACTGCTTTGATCATGACGACCATCGTACTGATCGCTGGATTTTGCACCGTCCTGCTAAGTGATTCTCGCGATCACTTTACTTTTGCATCAATGGCCATTATCACTCTGAGCGGGGCTTTGTTTGCGGATCTCGTCTTCCTGCCAGCGATGCTTGCCCGGTTTGCTCCCCAGACTGATTTCGAATCCGCCAACTCAAAAAATCCTGCAGAGCAGCCGGATTGAGGGGACAGTGTGACCGCTATCCAAGCATTGAATTGGACCGCTGGGAACGATTCACGGCGGCGTCACGCGAAACACAAATCGGAGGCTAATTTATTGAGTCATTGCCTCGGCCTGCCCTTGAGCCAAACCGCTCCGCAGCATGTGAGAAACCCACACGCGAGTGCCTCGGTACCATCTTCTGAGTTTGTATTTCCGGTACTCACTTCTTGATTCTTTATTTAAGAGGTCAATATCAGAGTGCCACTGCTCACCCTTGGCAACTAAGGCCCGACCTTGACCGACAAAATAATCAAACACATATTTTTCAGTGGCTCGATCTTCGGGAATCACATGCCATAGCGCGGCACCGGGAACCCATTGCCCACGGTAAGCAGCGGCTAACAAACGGCGGAACAGATCGAGTTCATCTTCGCCAAGCACTTCCTCGCCTCGCCTGCCTAAACGGTGATCAAACTGAAATTGTTTTTGCAACTCAGTGCGAATTGCGAAATTGGCTCCGTAAGGCAAACGTGACTGATTCAAGGCCAACTCGCCTGCAAATTCGCGAACCGCAAAGCAGCCCTTCAGGGACTCCCAGTTCTCAGAAATCCAACGAGGCATCTTCGTTTTAAACCGCGGCTTGATCACGCCACCGAAAAAGGTAATGTCAGGAAACGCGTTAGCCGCCTGAACATACTTCTGAACCCAATCCGATTCCACATTGACGTCGTCATCCGTCCAAATAATCAAGTCTGAATCTGCTGCATTGATAGCGCAGTTGCGACTGTAAGTGTGCCCCTGACGGGTTTCTCTCAAGGGAACCACCGTATGCCTGGTGGCGAAATCAGACTTGCAAAATGATCGGATTACATCAGGAGTCAGGTCACTCGAATTGTTGTCAACAATGAGTATGCGAAGGCTGATCGCGTCGTCAATGTTGAGCGCAGAAAAACTCTTAAGCGTGTCGGCAAGCAGCTGGGAGCGATTCCAAGTGCAAATCGCAATGTCAACTTTATGAATCTCTCTCATTGCCATGGTTGGCTAAGCTCTGTTTGACGACGTATTCGAAAGCCCGAAACACCCCAAGTCATTAAAATTGACCGACCTAATCTGCGGCCTAAGCCCCAATCTTGCCTGGCTCTTCACAACCAAATTCATTCCGCTAACTGGGTAATCTTGTCAGCAAACTCTCGAATTGGATCTGCAGGATATCGAGCACGAATGTGCTTACCGGCCAGTTCCCCCATCTCTCTCCATTGATGTCGCTGTTGCCATGCTCGCTCAAGCGCCTCGTCGAGTAATTCAATCGTCGCACCCAAGGCGACAAACCCCGACTCGTTGTCGTCCATCAGTTCCCGGTTACGCCCAATATCGGTCGTAATCGCAATTCGATTACACATCATCGCCTCAATGACAACCAGCGGCGCACCTTCATAACGAGAGGGCAACAACAACGCATGATTGTCACACCAAATATTCTCAACGGAATCACTGAAGCCAATGAACTCCAATTGGTCTTCGAGTTTATGCATCTTGATCAATTCAAGTA
>JAQWLH010000050.1 GCA_029247405.1 Mariniblastus sp. | reverse complement strand
CTGCTGACATTGACCTGGCAGTGAAAGACCTAGTTCGTGGTGCCTTTGGGCATGCCGGACAGAAGTGTTCAGCAACCAGTCTGGCGCTGATTGAAAAAGAGGTTTATGAGAATCCAAAATTTATTCAACAGTTAAAGGATGCTGCCGAAAGTCTGACGCTTGGAGGATCATGGAATCCGTCAGCAAAGGTGACGCCCGTCATTCGCCAGCCAGATAAATATCTGGAGCGAGGTTTAACTCAGCTAGAAGAGGGGGAGTCATGGTTGATTGAACCCAAAATGATCAACAATAATCCGTGTCATTGGAGTCCCGGCATTAGGCTCAATGTCCAACCCGGAAGTTGGTATCACACGACTGAGTGTTTTGGTCCGGTGTTGGGTTTAATTCCTGTCGACCATCTTGAACAAGCTATCGAAATCCAAAACAGCAGTGATTTTGGTTTAACTGGTGGGCTTCATTCGCTCGACCCAAGTGAGATTCAAGTTTGGCGAGAGCGAGTAGAGGTTGGCAATGCTTATATCAATCGAACAACAACAGGTGCCATCGTTCGCCGACAGCCGTTTGGCGGTTGGAAAGATTCATGTGTTGGGCCCGGCTCCAAAGCGGGAGGCCCCAATTATGTGGCAACGTTGATGGATTGGACTGAGACCGGTTTACCCCAATTAAGTGGTCATCCCAGTGATGAGGTTCTGTCAACCTTAAGTCGGTTGAGCCAACTGATTCCTGAAAGCAAGGAACGTCTGGTTGCTGCCGCCCGGAGCTATGGTTATTGGTGGAACAAGGAATTTTCAATTGAACATGACCCCTCACAAATTCATGGCGAGACCAATGACTTTCGGTATCGTCGGCGACCGTGGCACTTGTTAAGAATCCAAGATGTCATGTCGGTAGACTTTGAACAGCTTGGTTTAATGGCAATGGCTTGCCAGCAAGTTGGCACACATTTTCAGATTAGTATTCCTGAGAATGCGGATTGGTTAAGCAAGTTTGCTACAGAGACCGGGCAGAGATGGACCGGATTCGAATTTGTCATTGAGAATCAAGCAGACTTGATCAAGCGTCTTGAGTTAATGAAAGGAGGGACGATGCGGATCGCTGGTGAGTACGATGAATTCGACTTTTCTCCTTCTAGAATAGGTAATGTCCCGATTCTCCCGACTCAGCCACTGGCTAATGGACGAATTGAATTATTATACTATTTGAGGGAACAATCAGTCTCTGAAACCGTGCACCGTTACGGCAACATTTTTGAATAGTCCAAATCAATGAATTTTAAAACTGCTGATCGTTTGGTTGCCGTATTTTCGGTACTCGTTTTTGCACTCGCGACTGCCAAAACAGGCACCGCACAAACGGATGGAGATTTAAAGACAGGCCCACCTGTTCTTGCCCATTATATGCCATGGTACGGTTCAAAATCGGTCAGCGGAGCGTGGGGGTGGCATTGGACGATGAATCATTTTGACCCGGAAAAAGTTGACGAAACCGGTCGGCGACAAATCGCTTCACAATACTATCCACTCATTGGTCCTTATGATTCGAGCGATCCTCATGCTCTCGAGTGTCAGGTGCAATTGATGAAGCTCTCGGGTATCGACGGCGTTGTTATTGATTGGTACGGAATTGAGGAACATTGGGACTACGGGATTAATCATCGCAACACAATCTTGATGGTTGAGAAGATTAAAAAGGCCGGGTTAAAATTCGCTATCTGTTACGAAGACCAAACGATCCAGCCTTTGTTGGATGCCAAAAAAATAAAAACGGGTGGGGAGGTTGCTCACGGTCGAAAGGTGTTGGCGTGGCTTGAAGAAAACTGGTTTCAGGATCAAGCATACGTCAAAGTGAGGGGGAACCCGGTTCTGATGGTTTTTGGTCCAATGCGGTTCAAACAAGCCGATTGGAATTCTATGACTAAATCCATGACACCCAAGCCAATCATTTTTGGGTTGCCTCATTTGTCTGCGGAGACGGGGGGGAATGCTTATGGCTGGCCCCCGGTCAATGGTGGTCAGGAAACTTCGCCAACTGCTTGGAAGAATTACCTTGATGACCTGTATGGCCGTGCTCAGAATAACACTCGGGTGGGCGGGATCGTGTTTCCACAATTTCACGACATTTACGAACAAGCCAAAAACAAACCAAGTTTCGGATCGTTGAATGCTCGCGGCGGGAAAACGTTCGATGAAACACTCGATCGCGGGCTTCGTAGTCAGTCTGAATTCGTGCAGATTGCGACTTGGAATGATTATGGCGAAGGCACGATGATCGAGCCAACGCGAGAATTTGGATATCGGTATTTGGAAAAACTTCACGCCAAATTGAACTCCAGAGCCAAAACGGATTCAGAACTGAATGATCTGCGGCTCCCGGTTGAGCTTTATCGGGCGAGAAAAAATGCCGCGGGTGATGGTCGTGCCTTGGCGGAATTAACGAAGGTATCTGACCTCATCTTTGCCAGGAAATATCAATTGGCACGAGAACGGCTGGTGAGGATGCTCCCCGATTCTCAAGGCCAAAGGAAGCAAGAGTAAAGGGAAGATGGTCATGGCGGTTTTGTTGGGAAGGAATCTCCCCGACAACCACAAGCATGCAGTTCGGTTCCTCGAGGGGGTTTGGAATCCTTAAGTTCTGGTACTTAAGCTCCCGTAGCCGAGCGAATTTTCGGTTGAGGAGGACGTTTGTTTTGGGCAATTGGGATGCTGGACGATCTAATATCGGAAGTGCCGAATCTGTTCGCCTCGAACTCCGATTTCGGTCATCGCCTCGATTCCAATTTCAAGATGTTGATCTACCCAGTTTGAGGTCACGTATTGGTCGGACGCTTCAGTTTTGACGCCTTCGGGAGTCGTCGGGACATCGGACACCAGCAAGAGCGCACCCCGCGAAATTTCGTTGTAGTGCCCGACCAGAAATAAGGTTGCGGTCTCCATGTCGATTCCGATGCAAGTCATGCTTTCCAGTTTTGACCTAAACTGATCGTCGTGTTCCCAAAGACGCCGGTTGGTGGTGTAGACAACACCGGTGCGGTATTCAAGTTCACGCGCGAGCAGGCAATCCGAGACAAATTTATGCAACTTGAACGAAGGAAGCGCGGGAACCTCCGGTGGGAAGTAATCGTCGCCCGTCCCTTCGCCTCGGATGGCCGCAATCGGCAAAATAAAATGGCCGATTTCCGTAGAGGCCTTGAGGCCACCACATTTTCCCAAGAACAAGACACCTTCAGGCGCACGAGCACTCAGTAGGTCCATGATCGTGGCAGCATTGGCCGAGCCGATGCCAAAATTGATAATTGAAAGCCCGGCTGAATTGGTCGCCGCTTGCATCGGTTTACCAACTCCAGTGATTTCACAATCGAATTTTTTGGCGAATTGTGTAACGTAATAATCAAAATTGGTAAGCAAAATGTAGTCACCGAAGTCCTCGATCGGCATCCCGGTGTAGCGAGGTAGCCAGTCACGAGCAATGGCCAGGCGATCAATTGGTTGTCTGTCGCTATTCATTTGTTCACACTTTGAGCCATGGTCTATTTATAGATTCTTACCCGCTTTGATTTTCAACTTTTCCCATCCCGCAAGCGAAGCCTGGGCTTTTCCGCGAGTGTTCAAGATATGTTATGCATTTTGAGCCTGGCGGCATTTGCCAAGTTCGTTACTAGGTCAGCCGGATATTTATTTTGGGTGCTCGTTCGTTTGCGGCCTTTTTTGGAAAAACCTTTGGGTTCCCATAGTGTATCGCTGTTTCAGTTTCGCTTAAACTGACGTACTGAAATCATACTGGGGAATTCAAATGGCATCCAATAATTCAAGTGACCTTGGCGATATCACCCTAAAGGAGGGACCCTACCCCGAGCTGACATGGGTCGCGGTTGTTGTCGGTTGGGCGATTGGTGGGTTAATCGCTGTTTCGATTGCCTATGCTGCGCTGATTCTTGGTTTTTCGATAGAGGGATCCGAACTGGCGGCGATTCTGGGTTGGGGAGTCTTGCGTGGTGTTATGCGTCGGACAAGCATTCTTGAGAACAACATCAACCAAACGATCGCTTCGGCAGTCAATGGAGCTTCTGCGGGCATCATGTTCACGGTTCCCGCTTTATACATACTCGCCAAGACAGAGGGCCTTGAGACAGTTGATGACTTCAACGCTTCGTTTATCGCTCTGCTAGTTTTTGCATCGATAACCGGATGCATTTTAGGCCTGGCGTTTGTGATTCCGCTTCGAAAGCAAATGATCGATTTTGATCGTTTGGCGTATCCGGGTGGCATTGCAGTGGCGACGATTCTTAAGTCGCCGGGTGCAGGAACTAGAAAAGCAATGTTGCTTTTTATAGGAGCATTGATTTCAGGCGGAATCCATCTGTTGGTTTTGATCAAAATGGGGGAAGACCATGACTGGGCGGCCGGTGCTGCGTTTGGTGCACCCTCGATGCTGAACATTGTGTTCTACCTTTCGGTGATGACGATCGGCGTTGGTTATCTATCTGGTAAGGGAGGTTTCTGGTTCGGGGCTGGAGGATTCCTTTGTTACTTTGTGCTGTCTCCTTTGCTGATGTACTTTGGTGGTGATAGCGTTCGCGAATTGGTTGATAGCCCCAACGCGATGCGCGGTCAGCTTTATCGTCCTACCGGGATTGGGATGTTAATCGGAGCGGCGGTTGGCGGAATCATTGCTGCCTTTCCGTTGATCCGCAGCGCGATCAAGTCAATGCACGCTGCCAGTCAACGGGTCAACGAAGATATTGCGTCTAAAAATGACGAGATGCCAATTAAGCTGCTGTACCTCGCGGTGATCGGCGGTGCGATAACCATGGTGGTGATCGCCTTTGTTTCATCACCTGAAATGACCATCGGACGTGCGATCCTGATGGCCGTGCTGGGAACTCTTTGGGTCTGGGTGGCCGGTGTCATTGTTGCCGAATGTGTTGGCCGAACGAACTGGTCTCCGCTCTCTGGGATGACGTTGATCGCTGTTACGATTGTTGTACTGATCGCAAAATCCGGTATGTCGAATCCAGCTGCAGTCGTCAGTTCCATGGTCGTTGGCGTTGCAATTTGTCTGGCGGTCTCGCAGGCCAGCGACATGATGCTTGACCTCAAGTCGGGTTATCTGGTCGGTGCGATACCACGGCGTCAACAATTTGCACAATACATCGGGATGTGGCTTGGTCCAATCATTGTGTTGATGTTGATGATTGTTTTGCACCAGCAATATGAAATCGGCAGCGATAAACTTCCAGCGCCGCAAGCCACGGCATTGGCTTCAGTGGTTGATGGGATTATGAGTGATGACGTCCCATCCTATCGATATACCGCCGGCGGTGGACTCGGATTGTTGCTCGCGTTTAGTGGGCTTGGCGGGATTGGGGTTTTGGTTGGGCTGGGTTTTTACATGCCTTTCAATATCGTTTTGACCTACACCATTGGTAATTTACTGCGAATTGTCAGCGACAAAACGCGTGGGCGCGCATGGAGTCACGATGTTGGAATTCCCTTCGCGGCCGGTTTGATTGTGGGAGAGGCATTAGTTGGTGTCGGATACGCGTTGGTGATGGTGTTTGGTTGACGCTGAGGCCAAAGGTTGTGTGTGGTTATTTGTAGAGCAAAGTTTTGAGTTTGGATGAAAAATGAATGGTAGCCGAATTGCAGGACAGATCCTTTTATGGGTTGGATTCATTTCTGCCGCGTTGGCGGCAAACAGCCAGCGAGAATTTGATTTTTTGCCGGATAATGAACAAGCTGCGCTGAAGAAGTTGCCTGAAAAATTGATGCTTAACAAAGACGAGCTTGCCAGCGTAACGACGACACCAGTGCGTGAATTGGGAGCACTTTCGTTGGAGGAATTTGAAAAAGTAATCGCAGATATTACACCTATCTCTGACGAAAATGTGGCTGCTGCCGAAACGGCGAAGGCGAGTGCTGAACAAGAGGACGCAGCGAATGAGACCGCTTCAGCTAAAGTCGAACCCAAAGCGAAAATCAAGAAGATCACGGCTGCTGATTTCGAAAAAAGTCGTACGAGCAATTTAGAAAACAAATGGCCTACTATTCCTTGGCTTTGGTATGGTCTTTCAATGGCGGTTGGCTTGGTAGGAGTCGTACTTCTGAGATCGACAGCTAAATCAGCGGAGCAGGAACAAGGTAAAGTCAAACAGCAATTTGAAGTGGTTCAATCCAGTTTGGCCGCCTTGAATAAGAATGTTTCAATCCTGAGTCAGAAACTGGGTGAAATGTCACCTCGGCAATCGCTTGATTTTATTGATCAAGAGTGTGCGCCAGCCTTTAGCGATTTCGCAGAATCAAGAAACGCTTTGATCCAAAGATTTGGGATGCAGCATTATGCCGAAATCATGACTCAGTTTGCCAGTGCTGAACGATTTATTAACAGGGCTTGGTCGGCAAGTGCTGATGGCTACATGCACGAGGTTCAAACCAGCGTGGACCGTGCGTTAGCGCATTTGATAGAGGCAGATGCTTTGATCAAAAAATTGAGTGTGGATTTGACACATCAATTGAATTCTTGACGGACTGGGCAGTTGAAGGGCTAAGAGGATTGCTGCCAAGCGAATTAATACTTTGAGCGGGGCCGAGCGATTCAGCGACTCTGGTACAGCGGGTCTTTCTATTTGTTGGCTGCCTTTTGCCCATCATCGAGTGGTGTGACATGAGGGTTTAACTGCTATCGCTCTTGGCGGTTGAGCCGCTCAAAGTGTTGGGGTGACCTTGCAAAAGTTCGTTCGCATTTGATTTTGTCGAAGGCGTCGGGAAAAGTTTTGCTTGATTTTAGTTAGACGAAATTGAGGCAATTTGGCGTGTGTCAATTTTGGCTGGTTGATTTTTATCTTTTGCCGGGTCAAATAGTTTTCCCGAACTGTTTTAAATTCACCAAATCGGAACTTTTTCTTTAATGACCTACGATCATACTAATTCGAACGACAGCGGTGATTCGATGAATGGCTCCAACAGCGGGGAACCGACTTCTCGGCCGAACCGATCCTCCGTCTCTCCTTCGCATTCAAAACGGGCGACGGAAGCCAAGCTCAAATGCTCGTATTGCGGGACAGATTTTTTGAGGTCCCAAACAAAGAATATGCCGTTTTGTAGCAAGCGGTGCCAGCAGATAGATTTGGGGATGTGGCTGACTGAATCCTATGGCTTCCCTTACGAGGGTGATTCCACGTCTCAAAGATATGAACGAAACGAGCAGCCATCCGACGACGGGTAATGGTTTGGCGAGACGAGGGTCAGGGACACTATGCAGGAGGCTCGTTGACCAGTTTTTTCGGTGAGTGATACCGGCGGTCCGGCGTTTAGAAGCTGATAATTGGCGCGGGGTTGACGCTGAGGTTGTGACGAGCGGTGGATGCAAACTAGTTGTGGTTACCGCAAAAAATGGGCTTGCGAGGTTCTTTTGTGGGTTCACTCATCTATAATGTCCGGCTGATCCAGCGTTCCGCGAGGCCCAGAGAACGCCGGTAATCAAATTGATGTTGCCACAAAAAAAATTGGCGGGGGAGGGGTCTCGCTCGCTTGTTTTTAAATGGCGGACTCAATTCATTGGAAATCACCTGGAACAACTTGAATGACTGAGCAACCTGTTATCGTCCAAAAAGTTTCATGGGGCGACCTCTGCCCGTGGACTTTGATTTTTAAAACACTACCCATTGCATCGAGCTTGACGGTGCTGGCGTTTGCGTTGTTGGGTGTTGTATTGACTCCAATGGGGTGGATGCTGAGCGAAACGTTGTGCATCGACAAAAATGTCAGAAACGATACGGCATTAATGCGGCTCGCGGAAATCAATCGCAGTCCTTACCGAGGCGTTTTTTTGACGACAGACAATAGTGTCGAAACGATCGGATTGACGAGCGCTGACTTAAGTGGGCCACGAAGTGTATTTCAACAATTGGTCCGCCCCTTTCAGTATTTATTTGATAGCAATTTTGAGCTGAGACAGTTCCTGTACCTACTCCTTGGATGTGTTTGGTCTCTTTTTGTCTGGACGTTTGTCGGTCTGGCGATCACGCGAGTGAGTTTGATTCGTCTGACTAGGAACGAGCAAACTGACATGGATGAGGCATTTGGGTTTGCGATGGAAAAATGGCTGACTGCTGCCGGAGCCATTGGCATTCCTCTGATTGCAGTCGCCGTATTGTGCATTCCCGGTTTTTTGCTTGGGGTGGTGATGGGTTTCGATGCCGGCGTGCTGTTTGCCGGTGTGGTGTGGGTCTTTGTTTTGGCGATTGCAACTGCCATGGGCATGCTACTGTTTGGCTTGATGTTTGGTTGGCCATTGATGGTCTCAAGCGTCGCTTGTGAGGGCCAGAATTCATTTGATGCGATGACTCGGGCATATGCCTACGTATTTCAGCGACCGTTACACTATGTCATGTATTCTGTTGTGGCGATTTTGTTTGGCGGGTTTTGTTGGTTGATCGTTGCGACGATGACCAACGGGATTGTCGATTTATCTTTTTGGGCATCTTCCTGGGGCACCAATCTGGTTTCCACTGATCGCATTGATTTGATTAATGGAATAACCGATGCTCCGCCTGCTACCCCAGAATCGTGGTCGATGAGTTCCGGGCGGAATATGATTGGACTGTGGAATGCACTTTTCAGGACTCTCGCCGCAGCATTCGTTTACGGTCTGTTCTGGTGTATGGCTTCGGCGGTCTATCTTTTGTTGCGAAAAGATGTCGACGAGACGGAGATGGATGAAATCTTTATCGATGACCAAAAACGAACTTATGAGTTGCCGCCTCTTCAGTCCGACGAGAACGGGATTCCTCAAGTGCTTAAACCGGGAACAAACCTCGATGGTGATTCCCAAGCCCCTAACCGTCAATCCGAAAACGAAAGTGACAGATAATGGGACATCTGAATTGGGTTAGTTTGCTTGGCTTGTTTGTCATGATACTTTTGGCTTGGTTGTTTAGCTCGCACAAAACAAAGGTCAACTGGAGGTTGGTAATCGTCGGTGTGCTGCTGCAGTTTGGGTTGGCCGCTGTGTTGTTTCAGTCTCAGCACTGGACTTTCAATCGCGAATTTGAAAGCTTTACTTCCCTCGAAGAGACGGTCGCAGCGAATGGCTTTCCTGTTGTCAGTGTTGATGTCTACGCCGCCGATCGCGGGCTTGGTTCTTTTGAGCAAATGGTTGCTGATCTTGCATCTGGAGCAAAGACAACAAGCTCCGTAAATACGGCGTTACAAAATGAATCTGGCTTGATTGACATTGCCCGTTATCCCAACGGGATTTTGTTCTCGGCCGTTAACACCGTTTTTGCTTCGATCAACAATTACGTCAAGGATGGTTCTTCGTTTGTGTTTCGCGCCAACGTAATTCCCGAAGGTAATCCGACTGACCCGATGGTGTTGTTGGGGACGTTTGCATTTGGTGTATTGCCTACGGTGATTTTTTTCGCGTCGCTCATGGCCATTTTGTATTACCTCGGGGTGATGCAAGTGGTGATCAAGGGGATGGCGTGGGTCATGCGAAAAACACTGGGAACTTCGGGCCCAGAAAGCATGGCTGCTGCAGCCAACGTTTTAGTGGGGCACACTGAGGCGCCGTTGGTTATTCGTCCTTATGTGGCACGGATGACGCGAAGCGAACTGAATGCATTAATGGTTGGCGGATTTTCAACAATCAGTGGCAGCTTGATGGTGATCTTTATTTTTTACGGGATCGAAGCGGGCCATTTACTAACCGCATCGATCATTTCAGCTCCGGCAGCTTTGGTGATTGCAAAGATCCTTCAACCGGAAACGGAAACGGCGGATGAAATTGCTGCACGACTCACAATGCCCCTCGACGGCAACGAAGCTGAAGATCAAGGTGCTACCAATGTCATTGAAGCGGCAGCGATAGGAGCGAGTGAGGGAGTCAAGCTGGCAATCAACATAACTGCGATGCTAATCGCATTTTTGGCTTTGCTGGCCATGCTCAATGCTTTACTAACGGGAGCCGGGGAACTAACGGAGTATTGCATCAACAAGGTTTGGGCCGATCAACCCATCGATTTGCGATGGTCATTAGACAATTTGTTTGCCATGGTCTTTTATCCCTTAGCTTGGGTAATGGGCATTCAGCCTTCTGAGTGTTCTATCGCAGGCGAGTTGCTGGGTAAGAAAGTTGTGGTCAATGAGTTTATTGCTTACTCGGAAATGGGCCTCATACTCGACGGGAAAGTACTTGACCCGGATGGCAATCC
>JAQWLH010000046.1 GCA_029247405.1 Mariniblastus sp. | reverse complement strand
CATGGCAAGCCATGGCAAGCGATCAAACGGTTGCGCGGCAGTGATTACTTAATGCGTATGGCGACAGGCGGGTCCACTTCATTGCCCCTGTCGATCACGATGACAAAGCATCATATGTTTTCGATGTTGTTTTCATTTTTTAAATGCTGGTACCGCATGGGTTGGCGTCCAGGCGAACGCATGCTCGTGTTCTATCCCAAGAACACCTACAACATCGATGATATGGTGAAGTTCAATCCGTACAGCAAGATGCTTGGCTTTAAGTATCACTTGTTTGACAAAATCGACGAAGAAACAGTTCGTGGATTGGTGAAGGACATCAATGCCTACAAACCGAAATTGTTACTTGTGTTTCCCTCTCCTATGAACATGATCGCCCACACGATTCGAGAACTTGGTCTTGAATTAAAGCACCAGCCAGCGCTGATTAACGTGAGTGGTGAGACGTTTTTTGATTGCCAAAGAAGACATATTGAATCCGTGTTCCCTCAGTCAAAAATTGAAGACTCTTATGGTTCTGTCGAACTCGGTGAGTTGGCGCACGAGACAGAAAATGGGCTGGAAATATTTGCCAATGTGGCTTACGTGGAGACTGCGCCCAATGATGCTGGCCAACCCGAAATGATCATCACGCGTCTCCAACAGAACGATTTTCCTTTCATACGTTACAAGATGAAAGATATTGCTGATGTTGAGTTTCGAAAGTACGAAGACGGCACGGAAAAATACGTGATTTCAAACATCGAAGGAAAGGACTCCAATTTTATTATGTCGGATGTTGGTGAGCGATTTTATCCCTCGTTCTTCAATAACTTTGTGAATGAAATGAATTCGCTCGTGGACGATGCGATTATTGAAATCAAAGTATACGAGCGTGGTCAGAAGGAATTGGAGATTCAATACATTCTGCAGAACTCTAACAGCGAAGGAATTGTCGAAAGTGAAACTCGTCGTTTACTCGGAGACAAAATGAGCAAACGCATGAAGTACGACATCAAATTCGTAGACTTCATTGATCACGATTACCGACGTAAGTATCGGGTAATCGAGCGAATAGGTGATATTGAGTTTGCGGGCGGCATGGTTGGTGACCAAGCGAAAGCGCGTGTGATTGACGAGGTGGTGGCAGAGGCATCCGAGTAACTTTGCGTTTGGGAATGCACGTACCCCCCGGGCCGGGCGAAAAAAGTTAGTTTATTCTCGTCATCCCCAATCAAGCCCGCCAATCAAGATTCGGTGAAATTTGCTGTGAGTAAGTCATTTTAGCGAGCTTGATTTGTTCAAGATGAGAATGTTGACTTGGTTAAGACGAACCGCATCAACGGCTCATGAGGGCGGCATTACAGATGACGTAAGCCCCATCTTACTGATTGGCTGAGCTGAGGTACTTTTCGCAAAACTCAAGAATCGCTTTGTATCCTCGAAGTTGGTTTTTCTTCTTGCGAAACCCATGCCCCTCGTCTGGGAATACCAAATAGTCAACGTAGACCCCATTTTGGCGGACTGCTGCAACCATTTCATCGGACTCGACTTTGAGGACGCGCGGGTCATTGGCGCCTTGTAAAACCATCATGGGTTTTCGAATATTCTTGGTGTGAAACAAGGGTGATATCTTTCTGAAGTATTCTAAGTTGTCAAAATCGCCTAGTTCCTTTTCAAGAGATTTTCGTTGTGCCTCCCACCACGGCGGAATGCTCTGAACGGTTCGGTGCCAATTGGTGACGCCAAAAATATCGACTCCGACTTCAAATTCGTCGGGGCGAAACGCCATGGCGGCACAGACCATGTAGCCACCATAACTTCCCCCAATGATCCCAATGCGATCGGAATCGACTTTGCCCGTGGAGATCAACATCCGCTTGCTGTAAACGCAGTCATCCAAGTCGCCTTCGCCATGTTTCTGGTCATCAAGCTGTTGAAATGATTTTCCGTAACCGCTGCTTCCGCGATTGTTGATCGCGTAGATTACGAAACCATGATTGACGAGGTACTGAATTAGCCCTCGATATCCCATCGTCGATTGACCACCTGGTCCGCCGTGAACCCAGACCAGTGCGGGTGCTTTGTTGGTTTTTGATGCTCCGCGGGGCATGTAGAGGATTCCCGGGATTTCGACACCGTCAAAGGATTTGAATCGGACTACCTCGCCGTTAATTAATTCCTTGGGATCGATCTCTGCATTGAGTGAACGAGTCAATTGGGTAGCTGGTTTTTCTGAAAAGTCATAATAAAAAAGATCGCGAGGCATTTGACCGCTTGTCGCATAGATCGCAACTTTTGACTCATCGTTAGAGAGCGTCGCGCTGGTAATACTTGCGCCGGCAATCTCTGGAAGTGCCACCTTCTCCATGGATGGGTATTTGAAAAGAGTCAATTTGGTTTGGGCATCCTGATTTATGCTGATTTGAAAGAAGTTCCCCTGTTTACTGAAGCTCCCGCCCGTAATGTCCCAGTCGTATTTGACCAGTTGTTTTGTCTCACCCGATGCCAAATTTATCTGCATCAAATATTCAAATTCGCAGTCTCTGTCGGTCGTATAAAGGAGAGATTTTCCGTCGGGAGTAAAGTCCATGGGGGCGTGACTGATGTCCCCTTCATGTTGTGTTACACACCTGACAGATTGGTCGCCGCGGTGATAGATATAGACGTCGCTATTGTCGCGGGTTTCGATTTTCAGCAACGCGATAGACTGCCCATCAGGAGAGATTGCGCTGGGAAGAAAACCCTTGTCATTTTGGAAGATCATTGCACGTGAATAGTCCTCTACTTGGTATTCGTAGAGGTCAAAAAATCTGGCATCGCGCTCGTTGGTCAGAATGTAAAATTTTGTATCGTCTTGAGACCAACCCAGAAAAGAAGCCTTCAGGTTTTCACCCGGGGTCAAATCTTCGGTACCGTCAGGTAATTGGACGTACAGATGGTTGAGTTCATTTCCACCTTGGTCAGCAGTAAACAGAAAGCGATTGTCGTTAGGGAAATAGCTGACGACAAAGATTGAGTCTTTCTTTGCCTTGGTGACGGGAGTCATTTTTCCATCGGCAATGTTGATCGAATATGCATTAAAGACTCCAGTCGAGTCGTTACCGACCAGTAGTTTTGAATTGTCATGCGAGAATGAAGCACCGGAAAAGCTAGTCGTCTGCAAAAATTGTTCAATCGTGTATGTTTTGTCTTTTTCTTCTTGCGCGAAAGCCACTTCAAAGAATGGCGAATTGGAGGCAATCACGATCAACGAGGTGAGCAGTGTCCCGAATTTAAAGATCTTGTTCATCATTGGTTTCCGTGTGGTTTATTTTTTAGACGATTGACAAAAATTTGGTGCTTGGTGGTGAGCGTTCCTTGTCACTCATTTCGGGGGTTTATCAGATTGAAAAAAAGGCACCCGGGTTGCCAATGATTGGGCCAACGCAAATTTCAGTGCTGTTGGAGACTTTGACACTGCTTGAGAGATCGTTTTCGAAACGCGCCACCTCGCCACCAGCGTGAGTTGTCCCTGAGTCTTGAGTCAGTTTTAAGCAAGCCGGTAAAGGTTTGCAATAATCTGCTCCTTTTATGGTTTTATTGATGGGAGCGTCTAAATTTCTTCTGCCGTCCAGCGTTTTACTAAACTCCCATTTTGTTCGTTGGCGGTGCGTGGTTTTTGATAGGCGCGGCGGTGCTGCATGGTCTGTGTGAGGTCAGACGCGTGATTAACCATCAAGCGACTCTCGCCCATCTCCCAAGGCAATACATAGGCGTCAGCCAGTACGTCGACTTTGCGAAAATATGACCGAGAGGATTCAGCATCCATTTCGCGGCGCACCAATCTTGTCACGCGTCCCTGAATTTTTTCCCAGGCATGCACCGCTGGAAGTTCATCTGCTTCACCTGAAAAGGCATCACGATATTTTATAAGTTCTTGACTGGTGCATAAACGATCGGGCAGCGCAAGTAGCATCGCTTTGATCACGTCCTTAAATCTGGCCACGGCCGTATGAACATTTCGTTCCACCAATTGATGCGGTAATCTGATTTCCACAACTCGCGGTTTTACGGGACAGCTGCAGCCGTCATGGTGGTAGTACTCGGCTTGGCTTAGTCTTCCGTGGCTCGATTTGCCTCTGACTTTGCGATACGACGGGGAGTGGGTGTGTAAGTTTTTGCAAACGATTAACCCCACGTTGTCGAGAAGACTGAGGAATTCGTCACGGTTCTTTGGGACGAGCAGAACTTCATGTAAATAGTCGCTTCCATCCGATTCGCCCGGCGGATTTGAAAGTCCGTGAATGACCAGCCCAAATGTGTGAGGCTGGGAAACGCGAAATGTCGAACCGCATAAACTCCGTTCTTCAGAAATAGCTGAGATGCTCACGTGGGTTCCATTTCAATCAGTAATTAAAAGCTTTAGATGACTGCTGTTTAGGGGGATTTTTTTTTGATTTTTAGCTCGACCTTTTTGGCCCATTCGAACCAATCATTGGTCATCGCGGCGACTCGTGTTGGTTGGTCAGCTGCCAAGTTATTGACTTCGCATCTGTCTTTTGAAAGATCGTAGAGCTCCCATTCTTTTTGTGCGTTGAGCTTGTCCCAGACCAGTTTCCAATTCCCCTGGCGAATCGCCCGATTTCCGGACCACTGCCAGCATAGTTGCTCGTGTGTTTTGCGTTTCTTTCCGCGGAAAAGGGGAACCATACTTTTGCCTTCGACTGGCAGCAATGGGTTTCCCTCAAATGAAGCGGGGTACTGCCCCCCTCCGAGTTCCATAAAAGTTGGCAAGATATCAATTATGTGCCCGACATTTCGGTTGATTGTGGCGGGTTGAATTTGTTCAGGCCACCAGGCGATCAGGGGGGATGTGATTCCGCCTTCGTGAAGCCAACTTTTGTAACGTCGAAAGGGGGTGTTCTGAGCCCAGCCCCAAGAAGGGCCGACTGCAACATAATCGTTGACGGGACCGGGCACCCGTTTCTGAGGATCTCGTCCGCCAGGTTCTTCAGCACAGCCGCCGTTGTCAGAAAGAAACAAGACGAGGGTGTCCTTGTCATGTCCGGTATCCTTGAGCGTTTTGAGGATGCGACCTATGTTTTGGTCGACACTGTCAATCATCGCTGCGTAGACCGCCATGCGGTGGTCTTCAAAATCATGATCCGCGGTTTCCCATGGATATCCGCGGGAGTCACCTTCGCTAAAACTCCATGCATCCGTTACCAACCCCATTGCTTGTTGACGCTCCCAGCGCTGTTCACGCAATTTATCCCATCCCATTTTGAATTTGCCACGGTATTTGGCGATGTCCTCTGGCTTGGCATGAAGCGGGTAATGCGGAGCAGTGTAGGTGACATGAACGAAGAATGGTTTCTTCGCAGCCTCTGCGGAATGGATCGCTTTGATGGCGTGGTCCGTAAATGCGTCGGTGGTGTAGAAATCATCAGGAAATTCTTTAATGATCTGATCGTCTTTCCCAAACACGCGAACACGTCCCCCTTTGTATTTCGGGTCCGGTTGGGCGGGATTAAAAAAGTTGCAGGCGCCATCGAGTAGGCCGTAAAAACTATCAAAACCACGGTGAAACGGATGGTTGATTTCATCGCGTCCTAAATGCCATTTGCCGCATAGCGAAGTTGAATAGCCGCATAACTTCATCGCTTCGCCAAGGGTAATCATATTGCGTCGAAGGTGCTTATTAGCATTGGTTCCTCTGGGGTAAAGTCCCGTCAGAATTGAGGCACGCGTGGTTGTGCATTTTGCGTTGTTGTAAAACTGCGTAAATCGCATTCCTTCATTCGCCATCTGGTCGAGATTGGGTGTCTGAACTTCCCCGCCGTAGCAGCCGATGTCTGAGAATCCCATGTCATCGACCATGATTAAAATAATGTTTGGTTTCACATTATTTCTAATTTCATCAGCACATAAGTTTTGAAAGCTCAATGCGAGAATGACGAGGGCTGTAAGGAAATATTTAAATTTGCAGTTCATTTTGAATCAATCAATGGGGGCGAGATTACTTGAAAGACGCCACAATCGTATCTCGTTTTCGGATTAATCTTTTGACGACAGCAGGATTGGCTTCAGCGAGGTTGGTCGTTTCACTTTCGTCTGCATCCAGATCCACAAGAAAGGTGTTATCGACTTTGGGAGGGTGGCGTGGGTCTGTGTTATCCCTCGCGTTAACGAGTAATTTCCATTTTCCTTCTCGGATTGCCCATTGCGGTTGCTTGCCGTTTCCCAAGTGCCAGTATAAATGCTCGTGAGGTGTTGCGGTGGTCTTGTCCTGTAAAACCTGAAGGAGGCTTTTTCCGTCAACGTGATGTTTGAATTTGGCTCCACACATCTCGGCAATGGTGGGGTACCAATCGGTCCCGCAGGCCATTTGATTGCGAGTTTCGCCGCGAAGATTCAATTGGGGAAATGAAATGATTGACGGAACACGAATGCCACCCTCGAATAGACAGCTTTTTGCACCTCGTAATGCACCTGCGTTTCCACCGCCCCAGAAAGCTCGTTCTTCTGTCGAGTGGCCATGATCCGATTGGAAAATAACGATGGTATTCTCAGTCAGTTTCAACTCGTCGAGCTTTGCCAATACTAAACCAATCTTCTCATCCATGGTCGAAACTAATTCGGCGTATTGACGCCTCGGAGATTTTAGTTGCCGATAATGCTCACGCCATTTGTTTTCACCCTGCATTGGATAATGCGGAATGTTTAGCGCCCAGTAAAGAAAGAACGGCTTGTTTTTGTTGGCGTTCAGAAACGCGTTGCACTCTCTTACCATGAGGTCGGGGAAGTACGATCCATCCTCCCGGATCATTTGATTGTCTCGCCAAAGATCGTGGCGGTTGGGCCCATTCCAATAAAAGAAATGCGAATAATTATCAATGCAACCACCCATGTGACCATACGAAGAGTCGAACCCTTGACCAAGGGGCATCGTTTCTTGCGTGTATCCAAGGTGCCACTTACCTACGTGCCCTGTGATATAGCCGTTATCAGACAGCAATTCGGCTAGGGTAATTTCGGATGTCAGCATTCCGGCCCTGCCTTGTTGTGATGATACGTTGCCGGGCACTCCGGCACGGACGGGGAGGCGTCCTGTCATCAGACCAGCCCGTGACGCTGAGCAAATTGCAGAGGGAGAGTACATTTGGCTGAAGCGAACTCCTCGCTTGGCCAAGGCATCCAAATGAGGCGTGGTTAGATCCGTCGAGCCGTAACAATTCAAATCATAGGATCCCTGATCGTCAGAGTAGATGATCAAAACGTTGGGGCGAGTTGGGTCATTTGCATGGGCGGTTCGGAAAGGCAAGTAGGCGATGGCGAGAATGATCAACAACGATTGAAGCTTCATCAAAATTTCCGTTTGTAGTTGGGGATTACATCAAGGTTCGCAGGGGCCTTTGGCAACTCAGTGTGGGCAACAGCGAGAAAATCCATTAGCGATCGTTCCGAGCTGCTCATCAGCAAGTTTCATAATTGCGAGTGGTGCCTTTTTTATCCTCAAATTGTTTGAACCTGCGATTTTGATTTTACTCTTTTTCAATTTTTGATTGGTCGAGGTTGTTGGCCCAGTCTGGCTGTGGGAACGATCTCATGCGGCTGTAGCGTTTATATTGTTCCCAGATTTTTCCATTGCCATGAAGCCGAGGATCGCCCGTATTTTTCAAGTAATCGTTGAGTGTTTTTTCGAGGTCGGATTTTGTGGAAGCATATTTCGGGGCATCCGCTAAATTTCGGAGACAAGCAGGGTCTTGGTTAATATCGTAGAGTTCAATCGCCGGGCGTTTGCCAACTGCCCATTCAAAATAGTTTGTTACTTTAGAGTCGGATCGTTGCTCGATCAAATATGTCAAGGAAGGGCAAGCGTCGATATCGTGATACCCCCCATGCTCCGGTCCGAGCTTGCCGTCTTTTTGAAGTTTCTGGGAGGCACCCGCCGGCCACCGCTCGGGAGCAAAATTTCGGATCAGCAAGTACTTTGAAGTTCGAATACAGCGTTGAGGGTACGTTAGATTATTCCAACGCGATGACGAGTGCCGCTCGCGGCAACTATAGACTGCTTTGCGGGCATACGACGTCGTGCCTGACTCTTCGGACGTCAACATCGGAATCAGGGTTTGGCCGATCATCGGAGGTGTTTGGCCTCGGGCCGATGGGTGTTGTGCGCCGGCAGCCTCGAGAATTGTTGGGGCAAAATCAGTGTGGCTGATCATGTCATCCACGACTCGGCCGCCCGGAACTTGAGCAGGCCAACGAATGGCCAAAGGCATATGGATTCCGTATTCATAGACATTTGCTTTGGCACGCGGAAAAGCCATGCCGTTGTCACTGGTGACAATGATGAGCGTGTTGTCAAGTTCGCCAATCTGCTCAAGTGATTTGAGCATTCGCCCAAGATGCTGATCAAACCATTCGATTTCCAAACAGTAATCTAAAATATCATTTCGGATTTCCTCTGAGTCGGGCAAGAAGTTGGGGACCTCGACGTCCGCAAGGCTTTTGCCCGATGCAAGTCCGCTTCCTTTTTCAAAGCCGCGATGGGGTTCGTGGCCACCGAACCAAAAACAAAAAGGTTTGCCAGCGGGTTTGGAGTTCAAGAATGCTTCAAAGTTGGCTGCGTAATCCGTTTTGGCAATTCCGGAGGCTGGCACTTGTTTCATTTTTTTGCCGTTGAAAGCGGGACCGGCAGGATTTCGTGTCCGACCCGAAATTTTGAAATTTCCGGGACCCCAGCCTTTGCCTGTAAAGCCAACAACGTAGCCAACGCTCTCAAGCACGTCGGGAAAAACCGAATACTTACTGGGAAACGAACTGGCATGGGTGCCGGCTTGTTCCAGTTGCCATGGGTAACGTCCTGTGAGGATTGAAGAGCGTGAGGGGGTGCAGCCGGGGGATCCGCAGAATGAATTGTTAAACAGAATGCCTTCTCGGGCGACCCGATCGAAACTTGGTGTCTCTAATGATTGGCAGCCGTAAGCAGATGCGTGTGCCCACGATTGATCATCTGAAATTGCGAACAGGATATTGGGACGCTCTCTCGAATGGACTTCAGCGGGTTGTTCTGCGAAAACGCTGGTTGCCATTAGGATCAGAAAGAGGAATGAACCGAGGCGTCCCGCAAAATAGCTTTTTGTTTTTCTGGAAAATTTTAACACGGCAATTACTGGGGTTCATTTTGAAAGAAACTTAGGGGGCATCTCAATCCAAACTTTTTGCGACTCGACCATGAGAATCCCGATCAATCGACCATCTTTTTCTGACAGAACCGGGGCGCCATGCCAAACGTTGCGATCACCGCTAAAACTCTTGATCGTCCAATCGTTATCGATGTCAATGATTTCAATGGGATAATGCATGTACGTGATTTTGTCAGGTTTTCCAATGGCCCGAATGGCAAGACATCTTTCAACTTGAAGCGGTGTCCTGATGTCTTCGCCAGCGAGGGGCTTGGAAGAGGTCAAATTCTCCAAGCCTGGGATTTTAATCGGAGTCAAAAGTGCGGTTGAGGCAGCAGGCTGGACACGCGAAGACACAAGGCCGTCCATGCCGATGTTCAGGCTGCCTTGGATGCCTTTGTTGGGTAACGTCAACATGTCGGTTGGAATCAAAACGCTGGGTTGGCTGTCAACCATGGCGTGCACGCCGACAAAACCGATTCGCCTTTCCGAATCTCCCAGAAACCCATCGTGCATGTAAATGACTTCCATCGGCAAAGCCCCACGTCGATATATTTTATCGGTCGCTTGAACTTGCTGGGCTTTTTCGTACCAGTCTGGTTCCGCTTCGGCATACAACACAAAGTCATCCCCTGGTTGTATCGGCGTTCCACCATTTTCAATGGTTAGCATCGCAATCC
>JAQWLH010000039.1 GCA_029247405.1 Mariniblastus sp. | reverse complement strand
TTTCGCTGTTTCTTCGGCTGCCGTGGTGCTCAAGCCATATCAGAAAAAGAACGCTCAGCTCGATCGCAAAAGCAACATTTTGAAGGTGACGGGTTTCACTGACGAAGAAATTAAATCGACCGGTGTCGAAGAGCTTTTTGCGAATCGGTTCGAGGCTTCGATCATTGATTTAAATACCGGGGCAGACGCTACAGAGCAGTGCAAGGCTTCGATGGATGCTGCTGGCAAACTCCTCGAAGACGTCTTGGTTGAATACGACCAACTGTGGGCAGCGAAGTCCAAAAAGGCCGAGGCTTGGGCGGAGGCTAACGGAAAGGACCCGATCTGCTACAAACTCGAAAAAGAGGACGACGTTTGTGGAATTAAGTTTCGCGAACGGTATTCGCACGTTTTTAAGTTGATGTCGGAAGACAAAACAACCGTCGAAAAATACGTTTTCCCTGCTCGCGGAAACGGGCTCTGGTCTCTCATGCAGGGATACGTTGCCGTTAACCCCGATTTCCAAACGGTGGCAGGACTCACTTTTTACGACCAAGCTGAGACTCCCGGTTTGGGCGGTGAAGTCATGAATCCGGAGTGGAAGAAAAAGTGGATCGGCAAGGAAATTTTCAAGGACGGCAAAGTCGCCTTGGAAGTCGCCAAGGGCGATCAGACTGGTAACCCCTATGGGGTCGACGCGTTGTCGGGTGCGACAATTACGTCCAACGGTGTCACTAACATGGTGGAGTATTGGCTTGGTCCAAACGGTTTTGGTCCGTACATTGAACTGCAAAAGTCGGGTGCTTCTTCCTCAAACTCAGGAGGGAGTCAATAATGGCACAACAGACCTCGGCGAAAGACCTGATTATCGAGCCGGTTTTCAGGAATAATCCAATCGCTTTGCAAATTCTCGGAATTTGCTCTGCACTCGCGGTCACGACCAAGCTTTCCACTTCGGTCACCATGTCGCTTGCCGTCATCGCGGTAACGGCTTGTTCCGGTGCTGCCGTCGCAGCGATTCGGAACAAGATACCAGGCAGTATCCGAATCATTGTTCAAATGACAATCATTGCCTCGCTGGTCATCATTGTGGACCAAATCCTCAAGGCTTTTGCTTACTCGCTTAGTAAGGAATTGTCGGTTTTTGTCGGCTTGATTATCACCAACTGCATAGTGATGGGGCGAGCAGAGGGCTTCGCGATGAAGAACTCTGTTTACGACAGTTTCCTGGATGGTATTGGAAACGGTCTTGGCTACAGCCTGATTTTGATCGTCGTCGGTTTCTTCCGTGAATTGTTTGGCAGTGGGACGTTGTTTGGCTACACGGTTTTTCCGAAACAAGAAATTGTCGATGGCAGCATGCAAGGCTGGTACGAACCCAACGGGTTGATGCTCTTATCCCCCAGCGCGTTTTTTATCATCGGAATTTTCATCTGGGTGGTGAGAGTTTTTGATCCGAGCCAGATGGAGGAAGCGTAGTATGACTGACTATATCGAATTATTTTTAAGGTCGGCGTTTGTCGACAACCTCGCGTTGGCGTATTTTTTGGGGATGTGCACCTTTCTTGCTGTTTCTAAAAACGTCAAAACAGCCATCGGGCTTGGTATTGCTGTAATCGTTGTTCAGGCTATCACAGTCCCGGTGAACAATTTGATTTACAACTTATTTCTCAAAGAAGGATCGACATTTTTGTCGAGCTACGACCTCAGTTTCCTGGGTCTAATCTGTTTCATTGGCGTAATCGCCGCCATGGTGCAGATTCTTGAGATGACGCTCGATAAGTTTTTTCCCTCGCTCTACAGTGCCCTCGGCATCTTTTTGCCTTTGATCACGGTTAATTGCGCGATCCTCGGAGGCACCTTATTCATGCAACAACGAGATTATTCGTTTGGAGAAAGTTGTGTGTTCGGGGTGGGGAGCGGTTTTGGATGGGCGGTTGCGATTGTAGCTCTGGCCGGCATTCGTGAAAAATTAAAATACAGTGACATTCCCCATGGGCTTCGCGGCCTGGGAATCACTTTCATCATTGTCGGGCTAATGGCTCTTGGCTTCCAAGCTTTTTTGGGCATTTAAGAATTAGACTTAGCGAAACAGCGGTCTTCGTTTGACTTATTGAGTTATCACAATGCAAGAAATCATATTTGGCGTTATTACTTTTACGGCAGTCGTTTTAGCGCTCGTTTCGATCATTCTCATTGCCAAAAAGCAATTGGTTGCCTCGGGTGACGTTAAAATTTTGGTGAACGATCAAAAGGAGATCACTGTTCCTGCCGGCGGAAAATTGATGAATGCCCTCGCGGATTCTGAAATATTTGTGTCGTCGGCATGCGGCGGTGGTGGAACTTGTGCTCAGTGTCTCGTTAAGGTTTTTGAAGGTGGAGGCGACATCCTCGACACTGAACGTGGCCACATCAATAAGAAAGAGGCCCGCGAAGGTTGCCGACTGTCCTGCCAAGTTGCTGTTAAGCAAGACATGAAGATCGAAGTCCCTCACGAGGCATTTGAAACCAAGAAATGGGAATGCACCGTTCGCTCAAACCACAACGTCGCGACGTTCATCAAGGAACTCGTACTGGAATTGCCTGAGGGGGAAGACGTCGGCTTCAAAGCCGGTGGTTACATTCAGATTGAATGCCCTCCCCATGTCGCTGATTACAAAGAGTTCGATATCGAAGACGAGTACCGGTCGGATTGGGACAAGTACGATGTCTGGCGCTACAAGTCAACGGTTGATGAGACCGTTGTGCGTGCTTATTCCATGGCTAACTACCCGGGCGAGAAGGGCATCATCATGCTCAACGTCCGTGTCGCTTCTCCACATCCGCGGCAACCCGACGTCCCGCCAGGGAAGATGTCATCTTTTATCTTCAACCTCAAACCGGGCGACAAGGTCACCATCTCGGGTCCTTACGGCGAATTCTTCATCAAGGAGACTCAGGCGGAGATGATGTACGTTGGCGGTGGTGCTGGGATGGCACCGCTACGCAGTCACATCTTTGAACTGTTTAAGAATCTAGAAACCGGCCGTAAGGTTTCTTACTGGTACGGTGGACGAAGTTTGCGAGAGTTATTCTACGTCGACGAGTTTCGAGCGATCGAAGAGCAGTTCCCCAATTTTACGTTTAACCTAGCTCTTTCCGAGCCTTTACCAGAAGACAATTGGACGGGTCTCACAGGATTCATTCACCAAGTTGTCATTGACAATTATCTTAAGGACCATCCAAGTCCGGAAGATATTGAATATTACTTTTGCGGTCCGCCGATGATGAATAAGTGCGTCATGAAGATGTGCGAAGATTTTGGTGTTGAGCCCGAAAATATTGCGTTCGATGACTTTGGCGGCTAGGTTCCCACTGGGTACCTCAGCCCCCAGATTGGAACGATGAGACAAATTCTTATCGTGCCAGTCGTCTGTCGTTCTCTTGGGTTCAGCAAAGACTCGATGGATATTGATTTCCTCGCAAAGAATTGGTTTTCCGAGGTCCCAAACTGAGTACCTGATCGTCCCCGCCCCCGTTTTTTTCGGGTGTTGGTGGGGGAGAGTTTGGAACGACTAAAGGGAGCAACTTTTACTTTAGCCGAGAATCACTTGCAGAAGGTCAGTGGCAGATTTGCCTGCTCGCGACCGACTCGGAATCCAGGTCTACAAAACCCCTAACGAAGGAATTTAGCGATTTTCAAAGCGAATCGTATACAATAAGGTGAATGAACCATTCGTCCCAAGTGGATTTGGTCGTGCCGATATCAACCCACCAATTTAGGAAGATTAACAAGATGATTCAAAAACTGGTTGCCTCAGTAGTAGTTTTAATTTTTGTACTCGGCTCCGTCTCTGGTGTTTCGGCCCACGACGTTTTTCAGGACGTCCTCAAAGAGGTTTACACCCTTAAGTCATTTTCATGCAAGGGATGCCATCCGGACGGAGACGATCGAAAGATTCGGACACCCTTCGCGGATCGAATTTACGAAGTCATGAAAGATAAAAACTACTCTGAGAAATTCGCTGTTGCCGTCAAAGCGGATGAGGCAGCGGAAGCCAAAGATAAGGATGCATTTGATGACAAGAAGGGGAAGGTCGCAGAATTTGAAAAGATGATTGCTGCTGATTTTAAGGTGTCATTCAAAAAAGTTGCTGAACAAAAAGTTAGTTTTGACGACATGATCAAACAGGGGCTGTTCTACGGAGCTCGTTTAGACACGAAGAAGCTGGAAGCCAAGGCAGCCGAAGCTGCGGCAAAGAAGTGAGCTGAACTGTTGTGTAAACAGCTCATTTGTCATTGAGTTTGCAAGTTTGAGTTGCCAGGTGGGCAGCAGATGACGCGGGAAGAAATTTGCGTCTGAACTCAGGTGCAGTGCTTAGGGCGGCATGTCTGCTCGCTGTCAATCTGAATCAATAGAGGATTGCAGTTCTCAGTGCCATCAATCCATTGGTAGGTGAAATGAAATTTGTTCTCTTTTTATTGAGTTGGTTTTTAATTGCGGCGACCGGGCCGATCGGTCTTGCTCAGCCGACTCAGTTGGAAATCAGTGGCTTTACGATGGGGCCAATCAAATACAAGGTCATCGTCGCCCACCACCCTGACGGAGTTAAACCAGAACGGCTTCAAAGGGAGGTGGACGGTGCCCTCGAGCGGGTCAATCAATTAATGTCAACGTACATTCCTGACTCGGACGTAAGCCGTTTCAATTCGAATCAGACTTCGGAGTTCCAGAGCGTCGATGCGGAGACTCTGAGGGTCGTCAAACGCTCGCTTGAGATCAGCGAACAGACCGACGGTGCGTTTGATATCACGATTGGCCCGGCGGTCAACCTCTGGTCATTTGGGCCAGATGAAGCGAAGGACCAGGGATTGCCAACACAACGACAAATAGACGAGGTAAAAAGTCTTGTCGGCTATGAGAAGTTAGAGGTCCGTGTTGATCCACCAGCGATTCGCAAAACAGAACCGCAATTAAAAATCGATCTGTCGGCAATTGCGAAGGGCTACGCAGTTGATCGGGTAGCCGCGGTTTTAGATGAGGCCGGTTGTGAACAATACATGGTCGAAGTCGGCGGTGAGGTTTTCACACGCGGTGATCGAACTCTCGGGGGAAAATGGCGAGTGGGGGTTGAGCGGCCCAATACTGACCGAGTCGCTAACGCTTCCCTGTTGAAGGGAGAGCAACCTAAACTCGCCAGTGTGGTTGAAATCAGTGACCGTGGTATGGCAACCTCGGGTGACTACCGAAATTTCTTCGAATACAACGGGCAACGATATTCCCACACGATTAATCCTGTGACCTGTCGCCCGGTTGTGCATGGTCTGGCAACGGCTTGTATCATTGCAGATGATTGTATGACTGCCGATGCACTTGCAACCGCCGTTATGGTTCTCGGAAATAAGGAGGGCTTGGGTGTCTGTGAAAAGTTGGGTGTGGAGTCGCTGTTGATCAGTCGTGATTCGGATTTTAGTTCAACATTGACCGAAGTTATCTCCGTTGGGTTTCCGCTGACGGCCGATCTTCGTACGCTTAATCCGCCCGCAAAAATTCCGGCTAAAACGTCAACACAAAGTATTTGGCCGATGTTCATTGGAGCCACCGTGGTCATTGGACTTGCCATTCTGGGGATGGCAGTTGGTTCGATCTTTAGTAATAAACCGGTGCAAGGCTCATGTGGAGGCCTCGCCAATGTCACGGATGAGGATGGTAATTCTAGCTGTGGGATTTGCTCGAAACCAACATCCGAGTGCGTCGAGCGAAAGAAAGCGGACGCGTCGGTGTGAGATTCGCCCTGCGTCCCATGGCATTTTAACTTGGCTATCCCTAGCCGAGCACGCGATCAGACGATTTCGCTTTGGGGTGATTAACCTGGCTACGGGAGTTGCTTGGATCTGAGTCAGTAGGGATCCTCAAACGCAAGCCCTTGCGGATTGGTTTTAGATTGAGAAGAACTCCAAGGCAAACGAGAGAAGCAATGGCGTCATCACAAGGCTTGCGATGGATGTGGCGATAATGATTTGCGCAGCGACGCCTGGTTTGCCACCAAAGTGTTTGGCTAAAACGACTGGGAAAATAGCGGCCGGCATGGCAGACTGAACGATTAAGACGCGTTGTAGATTGGGTGAAAATGCCAGCAGCCAAACGGTTCCCAAGACAATGACGGGCATGAAGATAAATCTTGCGCCGAGTGATCCAACAATCACGCGCCACTTGGTTTCCCATTTTTCACTTTGAATCACGCCTGTAAGAGCGGCGCCAACGAGAATTAGGCTGATCGGTATCGTGCAGGTTCCAAGTTGTGCAATCGCCGTTTTGGCGGTTTCCGGAATTTGCTGATGTAAGCCGGAAAAGTTTAAAATCAGTCCAAGCGTGATGGCAACCGTTGGACCATTAATCAATCGCTTGATGATTCCTTTCATGCTGCCGGTGACGATGATGATTCCAATCGTCCACAAGGCTATTTCAAGCCCGAGGTTATGGATGAAGAGCACGCCTAGTGTTGAGTCGGCTGAGTCGCCGAATAAGGCGATGATCAGTGGGATTGGAACAAAACCGTAGTTCTGAAGACCTGCCGAGAGGCAGAAAGTGTTGCGGCCTTGATTATCATCCACGTTCAGGGAAAACCCAATTAGCCACGCCACTCCAAACCCAAGCACCGTTAGGAGGAAGCCGATTGCTAATGCCTCTCCCACAATTGCAACTTCCTGGAGGCTTTCATTGCCGGGTACTTTCCAAAGAATGAAGCAAGGATAGAGCACGAAAAGCACGAGTCCCATGACGCTTTTTTCGGAGTCATCGTTGAGGATTCCCACGAGGCGTGTCAGGCAACCAATTCCTACCATCAAAAATACGGGTAGGATCGCGATTAGGATATCAAGGAATTCCATTGAGAAATCGTTTGGTTGTCGTTAATGGGCGAGACGCGTGGGCAAGCTCCACACTCTATTCGCTCTCAATGTTTTCAACAACAAGCACTTCGTACTCGGAAGGGGCTACGCCCCCTTCAAACCAATCTCCGTATGAGATTTTGACTCGCGCGGGCCCTAATTTTGCGTCGTCTGGAACCCGAACTGGGCCATGGTAAAGATTGATTCAGCATCTTACGTTCAAAAAGGATTTTACTTTGATCACAGGCTTTTGAGAATCGATGTTGGGAAACTCAAATTCAACCATTGGATGGGCATCATCTGGAATATTGTTGTTGGCGATCGCTGTGAGGGTTCCCCCGTCAGAACCGGGAGTTCCTACCAGCGAGTAAAAGACAAAGTCACTCCCTCGGGGCATTTCAGTCACGGTACGATACGTTCCCATCGTCAGGGGACCGTTGAAATGTATTAGCGGTATGTCTGCCACTTGACGCGATAATTTTAGCGTTACAAGGTCTGCGTCAGTGGTAGATTCATCCCACCCCCATAGCTGCATCGAAAATACACCTTTGACTTCATTACCTGTTTTGCCGTACTTGATTTTAAGGTTGGTGTGTAAGTCTTCCCCTTGCTGAACCTCGGGGATGATTGCTGAGAAGTAACGCGTGTCTTGAAAGGTGCTCCCTTCGACAAGTTCAAACCACTCCCCTTCCTCCGTCAAATCGCCGTTTGCATTTAAATCGACGTAGACGATTTGATCTAAGAAGTCGACTGCAGTGACGAAGATTTTCTCTCGGTCCGGTCCGATAGCGATTTTGCAGTAAAAGGGCTCTGATTTGTATTTTGGTTCAGCCGTGAATTCGTAATTCAGCTGGGGCGCGGGCGAACTTGGGGGCGACGTAGATTGGCTGAGACTCGGTTCCGCGGACGCTTCGACTGAGGCAACGGTGCTAAGCTCAGGTTTGCGACAACCACCCAAAGTAAAAAGTACCGCACAGCCTAGAGAGCAAACAATCACTGGTAGGTGAGTGTTAGTGCAGGAGATGAAAGAACTGATATCGGCACCCGGCTACGGAGAAAATACGGGTAGGTAGTTCAATGGCATTTGCAAAATGATACAAGCCATGGCTGCTCCAAACGGTTCGCCTGCTTCACTTGACCGCCATGAACCACTTGCAGTCTGGTTGTTTACTAGTTGGTTGCGAATCAATGGATACCATTCATCCCAATGCTTTCCACCGGCATGCCAGACTGCCTGGATCGCATAGTAGTTGGAGTAAAAGTAATGGCCACCAGCTTGTTGGGCGCCACTCGGCTTGAACTTCATCAGATATTCCAACCCTTTGGTCACTTGGTCGCCTTCGTAAATACCGGCGCTATAGAGCGAGGTTACCCCGGCAGCGGTCATTGCAAAGGTCGTGTGTCCACCCTGCATCGTATACCTAAAACTGCCGTTCTTATTTTGGCTCTTTTTGACATAGTCAATACACTTTTTGCGGACATCATCGGGTACATCAATGCCGGAATCACGAGCCCCTCGAAGACCCATGATTTGGCAAACGGTAATGGAGAGATCCGCGTCACTTTTGGTTGGCTGGTACCGCCAACCGCCTTGGTTGTTTTGGCATTGGCAAGTTAATTTGACTGCCTTGCGGAGCTTTTCACCAATTTCAGGCTTTCGGGTCATGCCGTAGGCCTGAGAGAGGAACAGCATGCTGAAACCGTGGCCATACATGTTTTCTCTTGAACCGCCATTTCGCGTCGCGATGTAGCCTATGTCCCGAACATTTGCCAATACGTATTCGGTTGCAAGATCGATGGCACGCCCGTAGGGACCCTGCCCGGGGGCATGTCCACCACACATCATTGCCAATCCACCTAACGAAGCAGTGGCAACACCGGCGGCCATCCCATTTTTCCCAAACGCACCTCGGTTGCGACCCGTTTTAACCTGACTCCGAAGTAAATAACTTAAACCTCGATCAATCGCTTTTTTCGCGGGTGCCGTCACTAATTCGGCGGGGGATTTTTCATTCGCAGATGCTTTGCGGTCGAACGCATTGGCAGAACCCGCAGTGCCCGGAATTAATGAGGCTGCACCTATTCCTGCAGCTATTTTCCCAAACGCTCGTCGATCCATGTTTTTTATGGAAGCGGTATTCAGGGGGTTCTCTATCCTACGCCAATTCACGGGATTTTTAATTTTTTCGCTATCCACAAAGGCCCTCCAGACTTATTACCAGCCCTAATCTTAACTTCCGATACAAAAACCGTCAAAACCGATTGGTGTTGCGCGGTAGCAAAATCCAGGATTTGTTCAACCAATGGAATCCTTGTCAGCAATTGACCCAAGCGATAATAAGTCGATAATTTCACTTATCAGGCGAAACAATACGAAAGGGCGTTTGGTAGGCACCATTCGACCACCATAACTGTAATTTGAATCACTTTGTCCGCTGGGACGAGTCGGTTCATTCAATCTCAAACAATTTTTTGCCAACGATTGGCAATTCAGGGTATACGCAATGACAACGTCCGCGATCGACATTCAGCAAACTGCCATTAACACCATTCGGACGCTGTCAATGGACGCCGTGCAACAAGCAAATAGCGGTCACCCGGGAACGCCAATGGCGTTGGCTCCAGTAGCCTATTCTCTTTGGGCGGATCATCTCAAGTACGACCCGGCTAACCCAAACTGGGTAGCGCGTGATCGGTTCATTCTCTCTTGTGGTCACGCATCAATGCTCTTGTATTCGTTGTTGCATTTGGCAGGGGTTGTTGAGACCGATGGAGTGGGAGAGCCAACCACCCAACCGTCCGTATCCCTTGAAGATATTCGGAACTTTCGGCAAATGAACAGTCCGTGTGCTGGCCATCCCGAATTCGGATATGCCGACGGTATTGAAACGACCACTGGTCCACTCGGTCAAGGCTTGGGCAACAGCGTCGGGATGGCGATTGCTGCGAAGTGGTTGGCGGCAACTTATGACCGTGAAAACTTTGAACTGTTTGGTTTCGATACTTACGCAATTTGTAGTGATGGTGACATCATGGAGGGAGTTGCGTGTGAAGCGGCGTCATTGGCCGGGCACTTGAAGTTGTCGAATCTATGTTGGATTTACGATGACAACGAAATTACGATCGAGGGTCGCACTGATCTTGCTTTTAGTGAAGACGTTGAGGGTCGATTCGAGAGCCTTGGTTGGCGCGTTATCACGATCAGCGACGCTAACGACTTGTTAAGTCTCACAGCGGCTTACCAAAAATTTAAGACTACAAACGACAAACCGACTCTCATCGTGGTCAAAAGTATCATTGGTTACGGAGCCCCCAATAAGCAAGATACTTCTGGCGCTCATGGATCACCACTTGGTGACGAGGAAATCGCCTTGGCCAAGGAAGCCTACGGTTGGGCGCACGATAAATTTTCTATTCCCGAGGGCGTTCTCGATCACTTTCAAGCGACGATTGGCGATCGAGGGGCTGGAGCTTATTCGGCATGGTCTCAAAAATATGAAGCCTATTGCAAACAATATCCGTCCGAGTCTGCTGAGTTAAAAACCATGTTTGCGGGCGAATTGCCTGAAGGTTGGAGTGATTCGCTTCCCGAATTTGACGCCGACGCCAAGGGCATGGCCTCCCGTGCGTCGTCCGGTAAAGTCCTCAACGCTGTTGCCGCAAAAATTCCGAACTTGATTGGTGGATCGGCGGATTTGGCAGGCTCCAATAAATCCAATAACGATGCCGAAGGGGCCGGACACTTTAGCAGCAATGACTTCAGCGGTAAAAACTTTCATTTTGGAATTCGAGAGCATGCCATGGCGGCCATCGGAAATGGCATGTCATTGAGTGGGATTCGGGCGTATGTCGCGACCTTTTTTGTGTTCACAGACTACTTACGGCCATCGCTGCGGTTGAGCAGCATTATGCATCAGCCGGTCTTGTACATCATGACACATGACTCAATTGGGCTTGGTGAAGATGGTCCCACCCACCAACCGGTTGAACACCTAGCGGCTTGTCGAGCTATTCCAAATGTACTCGTGATGCGGCCCTCAGATGCAAATGAGGTTTCCCAGTGTTACGCTGCAGCCTTGGGTGATAAAAAGCGGCCAACGGTTTTGGTTTTGAGCCGACAAAACTTGCCGACGATTGACCGTGCACAATACGCAAGTGCCGAAGGCGTCCAGCAAGGCGCTTACGTTGTCAAAGATTCGGAGGGCACACCTGACGCAATCTTGATTGGTACCGGTAGTGAATTGCAGTACTGCTTCAAAGCGGCTGAGACACTCGAAGGTGAAGGGCTCAAAATTCGTGTCGTCAGTATGCCTTGTTGGAAATTGTTCGACGAGCAATCTGCCGAGTATCGTGAAAGTGTTCTCCCATCTTCGGTCACCAAACGTGTTGCGATCGAAGCGGGGATTGGAATGGGTTGGGAAAAGTACATCGGTCACATGGGGCAGTTTATCGGAATGGATCAATTTGGTGCTTCCGCCCCCGCCGATGAGCTCTACGAACATTTTGGAATTACTGCCGCCAATATCGTCGCTAAGGTTAAATCGCTGTAAATTGTCTTGAACCGCTTTGTTGGACTTCTTACAGGCTGCAAAGATGATTTAGATGCACTCATTGTCGCTCCAAATTGGACCGACTCGTCGAAAAAATTCAATCGAACTCTATTCAAAAAACAACGAGGCGTAGATGACAGTTTTAAATCGAGAAGAGCTTGCCAGTAAAATTCTTGAGATGCGACCATGGCATCATGATATTGAGTTGTTTGATGACTTTTCGACCGGATTGGTTTTCTCAGAAACCAGAAAACTCCCCAAGGAGGAAAACGACGATGTAACTTTGATCTCGCCTCGCAAGAAATTTATGAGGCAAGTCAATGCATTATTTCCAGAAGGCATGGCAAATAAAAGCTTTTTGGATTGTGCTTGCAATGGAGGTGGTTATTGTTTTTGGGCTCGCGAAAAGGATGTTGAACGGGCCGTCGGGTTTGATGTCAGGGAACATTGGATTGAGCAAGCCAAATTTGTTCAGGAAAATCGAACTGCTTTTCCAACCGACCGAATCGAATTTCAAGTCATGGACTTATACGATGTCCCGAAGCATGATTTCGGGACATTCGATATGACCTACTTTAGTGGACTTTTCTATCACTTACCGGATCCTGTTACCGGCCTCAAAATTGCTGCGGATCTAACGACTGATGTTCTCGTATTAAACACGGCTCTACTGCTTGACCCAGACAATCCCCGAGGGATGACGTTGGCCATGGAAAGTCGGACTAAAGTGATGTCCGGAGTCCACGAGTTGGCATGGTTTCCTAACGGTAAAGAAACTTTGCGTGACATTTTGCTGTGGCTAGGTTTCAAAGATTTGAAGGTTGGAATGTTTAACGAAAGCAATGCTCGAAAACGAGGTCGAATCGAGATACTCGCAGCGCGTGAAGCCGGTCGTTTGGATAACTTCGTTGGTGAGTCACTGATCTAATTCGCCAATTGAGCGCGGATCTATAAAATTGAATCCGCCGCCGAATCCTTCATCTCAGGTTACGATCAACGGGTTTGCGGCATCCGTAGGGGCGGCTCACGTGGTTTCTTCGAGTCTTGCCTAAGGGCCAGGCGAATCTTGATCCCCAGCCGCCACCTAACTGTTGCCGCCAATTGGTAAATTGCTTTAAACTGAAATTCGGTATTTGCGGCCAGGCACACATCGACTCGCGTTCAGCGACAATTGAAAGATAAAAAATGACAATGAAAAGCCCCTTTAACTTGATGAAATGGATTGAAGACAACGCTGACGAATTCAAAAAACCTGTCATGAACAAACAGTTCTACAAGGAAGCCGATGATGTCATTGTGTTTGTATCCAAGGGCCCCAACACGCGGAACGATTACCATGTTAATCCGACCGAGGAATTGTTTTACCAATTGAAGGGAGATATCGCGGTACGCGTCAGGCCGCTTGATGGCTCTGAACCACACGATGTTATTATCAAGGAAGGCGAGATGTTTTTACTTCCTCGTGATGTTCCGCACCGCCCGCAACGGCCTGAAGGGACGATCGGATTGATTGTCGAGTTCCCGCGCCCTGCCGAAGGAGCACAGGATAGGCTTCGATGGTATTGTCCCGATGATAAGTATTTGGTCTATGAAGCCGAGTTTCGACTCCAGCACATTGACAAAGATCTTCACAAAATTATGGATGACTTTTGGAATGGCCCAGTCGAAAATCGAACGTGTAAGGAGACTGGCAAAGTAATCGAGAGGGCCGGACAGTTTGAGATTTCTGGCGACTAGTGCCCGATCAGCTTGAGCGTCGAACGGGGGCTTGCCCTTTTAAGTGGGTGCCGAGGAGAAAACACGTGCGGTGTGGATTAGAGTTAAAAAGGCAAGTTGTCTGCATGATATTCACCCGGTCGTTGGTAAACGAGACGAGGGCGAACATTCCAGTTTAAGCCAGAGCGGTACTTCGGCATCGAAGCTCACGTTGCTAGGTGGGATGGCGGTGAGTTTCAGTGGACCCGTAAGTTGCAAAATGCGAGTCGAAACCTCTTTCTGCCGTGATTCTCAAATTCGATCGTTGCCGTTCGTTTTGCGTCTTTGCCAGTGATTTCAATGACCACACCTGCCCCATACTCAGGGTGCTCGACGTGCATGTCGACTTGGTAGGCATTAGGATGGAGTCGAACATGTGAGCTCATCGCTTCTTGTTCGGCTTGTAGTTGTGCGGCAGTGACGATTCGCGGAATCGCGGGTTTGGGCGTGGTTGAGACTTCTGAGGGCGCGTCGTTGCTTGGCGGGGGGGCGGGGACGCCGCCGGTGTCGCCCTGAGCAAGTTCTTCATTGATGTCATAGCTTGGCAATTCATCCTGTGCCCAAGGGTCGAGATCTGCGATGGAATCCGCCAAAGATTCGTCATCGAACGTTTGGTTCGAAACAGGCTCAAAGATCTGCATCTCTTCTCGCGGCAATTCCATTAAAAATCGACTTGCAATGACCGGCCAATAACTTCCTCGGCGGAATCGGTTCATGCAGCGGCTGATTTGAAGTTGCTCCTCTGCTCGCGTGATTCCAACAAATAATAAACGACGCTCTTCCTCAATTTCATCATCATCACCAGAGCTACGCTCGTGCGGAAGGATACCGTCTTCAAGCCCAACGATGTAGACACATGGGAACTCAAGACCCTTGGCCGCATGCAGTGTCATGAGCGTAACATAGTCCGCTTCCGCTTCCCAAACATCGGTGTCTGAGACAAGTGCTGCTTGTTCGAGGTAGCCCTCAAGTCCACCGCCATTAGGATGGTCGCGATCATACTCTTGAGCAGCAACTACTAATTCGTCAACGTTACTGGCCCGTTCAAATCCTTCTTCGCTGCCGTCATCGGTGAGCCAGTCTCGATATCC
>JAQWLH010000038.1 GCA_029247405.1 Mariniblastus sp. | reverse complement strand
ACATCATCAATCTCATAGACGCCTTCGTCGCCAAGAGCTCGGATCGTACACCAACGACTTCGGTCATTGGCGCTGAAAAAGGGCGAATCTCCTCTCGCCGTCTGGCTGTGTACCGTTAAAGCACGCCCCGCAACAACGGTCACCGAGCAGAGGATTAAGATCCAAAAAATTGACCAATGCCGTTGAGCGCAAAAATTCGGCAACTCCGCCGGACACGTTTCATTGGATGAGATATTGGACATCAAAAATCAATACGTTTTACCAGCGGTAGTTTCAAGCAGCCTGTTCCGGATCTTGGCTTTGAGCACCTAGATGCTCTTTTATCGAATAAGGTTCTCTGCCATCTCGCTGCCCTTTGGCAACAATCAACTCTGCCAAGAATCCCATGCACAAGAGCTGGGCTCCCAAAAGCAATGCCCCAAGTGAATAAATTACCAGCGGACGCTGGTGGAGCGGCAACCAGTCGGCAAATGCTTCGAAACTCACTCGCAAGACACAATAAACGGTCAGATAAACTAACCCCAGGCCACCTGCCATGAAAGAAAGCATCCCAAACATTCCGAGTAAATGCTGAGGCCGCTGGTTAAAACCCGTCAAAAAGCTGACCGTTAGCAGATCTAAAAAACCTTTAGGCAACCGCGACCATCCGTATTTGGAAACGCCATGGGTTCTTGCCCGATGATTCACAGGATTCTCCCCAACCTTGAATCCCCGAGCCGAAGCCAGAACTGGAACAAACCGATGCATTTCGCCGTACAACTTGACTTCGTCAAAAATTTCTCGACGATAAATTTTGAAACCACAATTGTGATCATGAAGCTTGACACCCGTCATCCACCCCACCAACCAGTTGAATACTTTTGATGGAAGTGTTTTTCCAATCGGGTCATTGCGAACCTGCTTCCATCCGCTCACTAAGTCATATCCGTCATTGAGCTTCAAAATTAGGTTGGGTATTTCGGCGGGATCGTCTTGCAAATCCGCGTCCATTGTAATGATCAATTCCCCAACTGATGCAGCAGCACCAGCACGAAGTGCTGCAGCTTTGCCAAAATTTCGGCGGAATCGGAGGCATTGAAGTCGCTCGTCCGCCCGCGCCAAATCTCCCATCACCTCCCAACTTTGATCAGTCGAGCCGTCATCGACAAATATAATTTCAAACTCATATTTGTGAGATTCAGCGACCGAGGTTATCTCACGATAGAGCTCCGCCAATGAACCCTCCTCGTTGAAAACCGGAATAATGATAGATAGCGTGGACATAATAATCTAAGTGTTTGACAACCGAATCGGACGATTGCCTCATGAAGTGGAACCGCGCCCGTGAAACCAATGACGATACACGTAGATTATACCAGAGGTCAGCAATTCAGCTGCCAACCAAACCACTCGAATCACAATCGCAGCGACAATCGCCACAACTGGCCCAAATCGAGCCCCCAATAGCGGAATCATCACTAATTCCCGAACTCCAATCCCCCCGGGCAACAAAGAAACAAACCCAGCAACCGTCGCCAAGCTCACACATGCAAGCGCCAAAGGATAATCTGAAAACGTAACGTTTGCCCCGGGAATACCCCCAAGCACCAACCACAGACTCAGTCCATTAAAACACCATCCAAGAGCCATCAGCACCCATCCAAAACTCATCGTGGATAGATTTAATCCATCAAACATTCTGGAAGCATTGCTTCCTCTGGCCGCACCGAGCTTTAACGCAAGTCGTCGAAAAATCGGCGGCCATGTCAAAACACCAGACAGCACCGTCATCAGCCCCGCAGTCGTCTGAAGCACGACTTGGTCGGGAAACAGAAAGATCAACAGCAAACTTGCAATTGCCGAGCCGACAAATATCCAGGTTAAAGTTTCCACGAACACACTTGCCGCTGCCGGAGCCGTGCGCACATCATCACCTCGAATCATGTCTGTTCGAATCACAACGACCAGCGCCTTACCTGGCACGTACTTACCGAGCTGGCTTGCAAAAAAGGCGAGTAGAGAATTTGCGAACAAGGGCTTTTGACCTAACGAAATCAGGACTCGGTGCCAGAAAAGACACGACAAAACCATGGTTCCGACATAACAAGCCAACGCCCCAACCCAAGAGCCCCAATTGACTTGCGAAAAATCAATTTGGCTTTCATCCAACTGATGCGAAGCTTTAACGACCGTGTACACGACCGCCGCAATCACCAAGCCCGTGACAATCACCCGGAAAATTTTCACCAAGGCATTTCGGGATAGCTTGCTCACTGATTCTTCTCTATTTTCCAAAGGTAAATGGCATAAGAAGCACCGCGTTGCTGCATGTCAACAAATGGCAACTGGCGGCAGCTTCGTCAATCGAGAAGTGATAGCATTTTAGTTTGATTGTGTCTTGCTCAGATTCAATGGATTCGCCATTGATTGCTCAGCGGTCTAAAACCAGCTCGAAAAGGCATTATCCAGATGTAATTTGACAGATCGAACCGAAGTCTCACCCGAGTATCGCCCAGTCAACCTGCCAGATAGGCCGACTCATTTGCTAGCGTTTCAGCCATATTCTAACGCATCGAAAAAATCATGGGCAGAAGGAGTCACCCTGTTTGGTCTCAACCCCCGCCCCCGTTCATCAACCTAGGTCAAGCAAATCTCGACCTGCCGTTCAGGGATCCCACACCGACTCGCTTCCCCAACCCCAAAACACTTGCAACTCCGTCTTATTTCGCTCTTTACCCAAATGTAATACAACCGGTACCATACGTGGATACCGAGAAACACTTGAAAGGTGGAGACGTTCCATGAAGGGAATAATGGTACCTCTGCTGATATTCATAACGACAGGGATTGTCGTTGGTCAGCAAAGCAATTCGTCCAACAACTCATTCAACACGAATCCCAATTTGCGGTCAGAGTTTTCTCCCAACGGTGTAGCTGGCGATCAAAGCCTACTCAAGCCGTTGGAGATTATTCTTAAGCAAACTGATCTCGTAGCGATCCGCAGTGGCAAAGTCATTGAAGCGAAT
>JAQWLH010000035.1 GCA_029247405.1 Mariniblastus sp. | reverse complement strand
TGAACGAGTTTTGCTTTCACGAAGATGTTGCCGGAAATGACTCCTCCAAACATCTCTGGGGCGGAGCCGCATTCGCCTACGCGACTGTTGTCCTTCGCTCATTTTGCCGATCTGGCTGGCTCAATGATATTCGTGGTGTCGATCGCGAACATGATGGCGGAGGGCTAATTAGCCATTTGCCGGTTGAGTATTACGCATCCGACGGGGGACGAGTTATCGCGAAACCTTCGACCGACGGAATGATTACAGATGCCGTTGAGAAAGAGCTTTCTGATTTAGGCTTCATTCCCCTTTGTGCAATTTACGGCGCATCGGATGCAAATGCTGCTTTTTACTCTGGCGTTTCGGTGCAAAAGCCGCGAATCTACGACAATCACATTGCGAACGCCAACGCCAGGCTCTCTTCGATGTTGCACAATATTCTTTGCGTCTCCAGATTTGCGCACTACCTGAAAAAAATTGGTCGCGATGCACTTGGTCGATTCGATGATGCAGACGTCATTGAAAGTGAACTGAGTGACTGGATTGGAACCTATGTCACAAGCGACACGTCGGCCAGTGCATCTGACAAAGCCCGTTATCCTCTGTTCAATGCAGAGGTTCAAGTCAAATCGATCCCCCACAAGCCAGGTGAATTTGTGGCAATCTTTGACCTTCAGCCTCATTATGAAATCGAAGGTCTAAACGCCGGTATTCGACTCAAAACAGAATTGTAAAAAAGACTAACAGGGTCCCCAAGGCTCGAAAGTGCTGACAACAGGGGGAACCAGCTAACCTGCAGGAATAAAATGACCATTATCGAAATGATCCAAAGCAATCAGCTTTCCGAGGCACTCGCAGCCTGT
Organism: Mariniblastus sp.; assembly: GCA_029247405.1. GTDB lineage: Bacteria > Planctomycetota > Planctomycetia > Pirellulales > Pirellulaceae > Mariniblastus. Next base: position 6,873 of record JAQWLH010000035.1, on the reverse strand, counting down.
AAAGAAACGGTGAGAAACAAGCCGTCAGACATTGCAGCCAGAAGCATGCTATGTCAACTATTTTGTTTTCAGGGCGACTGGGAGAGAGCCGACACCCAGCTTGCGACCATTGCCCAACAGGACCCGGAAATGATGGTTGGCGTGGGGTTGATCCGGCAGTTGATGCGGGGCGAAGTTGCGCGAGAGCAATTTTTTGCTGAGGGCGCAACACCGGAACTCGTGGAAGACCCAACCCCCGCACTAGAATCGATGTTAAGGGCCTTGATCTGCGTTCGTGAAAGTAAAAACGACGAACTCATCAAACATACCGCGGACATTCAAACGAACTCTCCGCTGCTTAAAGGCACCGTCAATGGAAATCAATTCGAGCAGGCTCGTGACCTCGACGACTTTTTATCCGGATTTCTCGAAGTTCTGTCGACCAAAGGAAAGTACTTTCTGATTCCCTTTGAAAGTATCTCGTCAATTGTGTTCCGTGAACCCGAACGACTGCAGGATCAGATATGGCGCAGCGCGAACATTGAGGTTCGCGGTGGGATGCAAGGCGAGGTCTACATTCCAACCCGGTATTGCCGAACGTTGCACAAGGATGAATCACCAAGCGAGGCTATCCTGCTCGGCGGCGAATCGGCTTGGATTCCGCTCTTCGAAGAGGGGCCGGTGACTGGACAGGGCTTGAAAATGTTCGGCATCGGAGACAATGCCTACACCATTATGGAACTCAATAGCCTGACTTTCGAAAACCCGGCAGAGGATGGGCAAAATGCCGATTAACCAAAGTGAACAGCGACTGCTTCCTTCGCTTTTGGATCGACTAATTGATTTCAATCCACTCTCTGCTACCGAATCAGTCAAATCTCAAAGTCAGCTGATTCAAGAGATGAAGGTCAGTTTGCGGCGTGATTTAGAGAATTTGTTAAATACACGATGGCCATGCATTTCCTGGCCACCTCAGTATGAAGAACTCGAACTCTCACTGATTAACTATGGAATCCCCGATTTTACGGGGGTCAACATGGGTGGGCCGGACAACCAAAAACGTCTCATGCAAATTGTCAAACATGCAATTGAGAAATTCGAGCCTCGTCTACTCAAGTTTTCAATCGAGATCAAAAGTGAAACTGATAATATCAACCGCACGTTGAGTTTTCGCGTTGACGGTCTATTGCGAGCTGAACCCTATCCCGAGCAAGTGATGTTTGATACTGCACTTGATATTCATTCCTCAGAATTCGAAGTGAAGTCTTCATGAGTGATGAACTACTTGAGTTTTACAACTCTGAATTGAATTACTTCCGGCGTCTAACCGACGAGTTTGCCAAACAGCATCCTAAGATTGCGGGCCGTCTCCGACTGGAAAAGCCTGGCGAGGATCCGCATGTTTCTCGACTCGTGGAGTCGTTTGCGTTCTTGAATGCGCGCCTTCGATTAAAACTCGAAGACGAATTTCCAGAATTGTGCCAAGCCTTTCTCAGCGTGCTGTATCCCGAATATCTTAATCCAATTCCATCTTTTGGCATCGTTGGGTTTCAATTGCCGCCTTCGCAATTTGGTTTGAAGAGCGGATTCACCGTGAATCCCAAAACGGAATTAACTACCGAGCCGATTGACGGCGAGCCCTGTCGGTTTCGCACCTCCTATCCAGTGCAATTATGGCCGATCAAGGTCGTCGATGCGGGCGTTCAATCGCCACCTTTCATCGGTCCACCGACCACCATCGCCGATCGCGCGAAAGGTGTTGCCAGAATCAAACTAAGTTGTTTTTCGGACCAGATGGCATTTGATCAACTTTCGTTGACCAGCTTGCGATTCTTCCTCAAAGGAGAATCTCGGTACGTTTATGACTTGTACGAACTCTTACTCAACAATGCGATTGGAATTGCCGTCGCGGGTTCCGATGACGAAAACGAACCTGTGATCCTGCCTCCAGAATCAATTTCCCCCGTCGGATTCGAAGTTGAGGATGCACTCCTGGACTATTCGGCCCGCTCGCGATTAGGTTTTCACTTATTGACCGAGTTCTGTACGTTCCCACAAAAATTCCTGTTTTTCGATGTTGCGTTGGATCAGGCGACGCTGGCTCGGGCGGGCAAAGGTTCAGATATGAACTTGTATATCTACCTTGATGAGATGCCGCGGAATCTCGAAAACAACATTCCTCCAGACACGTTTTGTTTGGGAGCAACTCCCATCGTCAACCTGTTCGAAAAACGGGCCGAGCCAATCGCCTTAAAGCACACCAAAGGCGAACACCGGGTTGTACCGGATGCTCGCCGAGCATTGGCAAACGAAGTCTACTCAATCAATCGAGTCGTTTCCAACTTCAACGGAAACGACGTGGATGTCTTTCCGTTTTATTCGGTCAACCACCCAGGCTCCGACTCAGATTCAAATCTGTTTTGGTATTCAACCAGGCGCAACGTCGAAGTTGGAGCATACGGAAAGGATCATCAACTCAATCTTGGAACCGATGTCTATCTCAATTTAATCGGGCTCAACGGCAAAATTGATGAAATTTCGAACAAGACGTTAGATGTCTATACGACTTGTTTAAATCGAAACTTTCCCAACGAGCTACCCAGGGGGACCCAGTTTAATCTCTCAGGTGGAAACGCCATGGTCCAATCGACGCTCTTGCTGCACCCGACTGAAACCAAGCGTCCGAGATTGACCGACCAGATGCATTGGCGATTAATTTCGCATTTGTCGCTTAACCATATGACGTTGGTCGATGATTCGCAGGGTGCAACCAGCTTGAAAGAAATGCTTCGACTTTACAATTTCACGAACAGCCGTGGCGTCGAAATGATGATCGACGGTTTGAACAAGTCCGAAACACGGCGGATCGTGGGACGAGTCGGCGGTCGCGTTTCGTCAGGATTTTGCAAAGGCACTGAGATCAAGTTGACCATTGATGAGACCAAGTTTTCAGGAGGCGGTGAATACCTGTTCGGTTCTATCCTTGATCGTTTTCTGGCCATGTTCACTTCCATCAATTCGTTTACCCAAACGGTTGTTGAAACAAAACAAGGGAAGTCGTTTAACAAGTGGCCGCTTCGAAGCGGCGACACGGAGCTTCTCTAAATGGAATCAAAAATCCCAGAGTGGATAAGTGAATCAATCAAAACTGAACCCTACCGATTTGAACTGGTCCAATTGGTTCGGCTCCTGTATTTGTCGCACGACAGCCAAGGCCAATCGAACTCGCTTGACCAAAAGCTAGTAGGCTATGAAAACGCCCCAGGTGAAGAGCTCATTCGATTTAAAGCTTCGCCACGAATGCGACATAGTTCGAGCGATATTTGCAAAGTCGAAAAACTGGCCGATGGAAAACATGCCCTGACGGTCACGTTCATGGGACTGGTTGGCGCTTCGGGTGTGCTCCCCCATCACTATTCGCAAATGGTGCTGGCTCGTCTGAGAGACAATGATGAGACGATGATGAAATTTTTTGATTTGTTTCATCATCGAATGATTTCAAATTACTTTCGGGCCAGTGTGAAATATAGATTGCCCTTCCAACACGAACTATTCTCGAGGTTCGCGCGGAAATCGAGAACACAACGGCTGAGCAATCGAGGCGAAAAGGACGTGATTTCTCGATCGATTTCATGCCTCGTTGGATTGGGAGAGCGATCAGTTCAAGATCGGCAGTTAGTGGATGATCGTTCCCGAATTTTTTATGCGGGTAATTTTTCATCCAACCGACCCACCATGATCGGACTGATGCGGATGCTCTGCGAATATGCCAGAACCCCCATCAAAATATTACAATTCCAGTTTGAGTGGCTTTACCTCGACAAAGCCGATCAAACCGACTTGGGAAACAAGTCCAAACTGCTCGGTCATGATACGGTCCTCGGCAGCCGAGTTGGCTCCGTTCAAAACAGATTTCGGATTCGCTTGGGACCCATCCCTTGGCGTCGATTTCAAGAACTACTGCCAAGCCAAAAACGGCTTCAGGAACTCGCACAATTGACACGATCGTATGTTGGAATCGGGCTTGATTTTGATTTTCAAGTTGTACTTCAGGGTGATGATGTACCTTGCCTGCAACTCGGAAACGAATCCTGCGGAAAGCTCGGCTGGAACACCTGGATAACCCACGGGAAATTGAAGGGCGAAATCGAGGATGCGGTCTTTGAAATAAGAGATGAGTTCAATTCAGACTGAATTGAGTAAAAGAACAGTTGCAAACAATCGTTGAATTTGTGTAAGGGATTAGAAATGGCACATGTGAATCTGAAACAGCTCATTGGCAAATTGAATGACACAACACGGCGTTCGCTCGAAGCGGCTTCTGGGTTGTGTCTTTCGCGAACACATTACAACATTGAGATTGAGCATTGGATGTTGAAACTGCTGGAGCAAACCGGCAGCGATCTCCATTTGATCATGAGACAATTCAACATTGACCCTTTGCGTGTCCAAGCCGACTTGAGTTCAGCGCTCGATGGCTTCAAAACTGGCAACTCTCGCCCCCCCGCAATTAGTCCCGATCTCGTCAAGCTTGCCAAAGAAGCTTGGGTCGCAGGATCGGTTGAACTTGGGGGCTCGGTGATCCGTTCTGGGTTTTTGGTTTGCGCGTTGATGGGAGATGACGTGCTCTCGACGCTTGCCAAAAGTTCGTCCGCCGAATTCGGAAAGATTTCGTATGAAGACTTGCGCGACAACTTTTACAAAATCGTCAACGATTCGACTGAGGCGGGTGATATGCCAGCATCAGCGGTTGGATCGAGTGCGGCTGCAGCACCCGGGCAAGCCGATGGTGGCAAACCTGGACAACCAAGTGCAACTCCCTCGCTCGACAAATACACCATCGACCTCACTGAACGTGCGAAGGCCGGAGAGATTGATCCAGTTCTGGGACGAGATGCAGAAATCCGTCAAATCACCGACATTCTGACTCGCAGACGTCAGAACAATCCAATCCTGACGGGCGAAGCCGGAGTGGGCAAGACTGCGGTCATTGAGGGTTTCGCGTTAAAACTTGCCGAAGGCATGGTTCCTCCCTCGCTAAAAAACATCGCCCTCAAGTCTCTGGATTTGGGACTGCTGCAAGCTGGAGCTGGTGTCAAAGGCGAATTTGAAAATCGTTTGAAGACTGTGATTCAGGAAGTAAAATCTTCACCGACGCCCATCATCTTGTTTATTGACGAAGCGCACACGATGATCGGCGCTGGCGGCCAAGCAGGGCAAGGCGATGCTGCGAACCTCTTAAAGCCTGCCTTGGCGCGAGGTGAATTGAGGACCATCGCTGCTACGACCTGGTCGGAATACAAGCAGTATTTCGAAAAAGATCCCGCCCTGACTCGGCGCTTTCAGGTGATTCGCGTTGAAGAACCATCAGAAGACGTCGCGATTCAAATGATGCGAGGAATCACAGGGACGCTGGCGGGACACCACCAAGTTCGCGTCCTCAATGAGGCAATCGTTGATTCGGTACGACTATCAAGCCGCTACATCACTGGGCGACAACTTCCTGACAAATCAGTCAGCCTGCTGGATACGACCTGCGCCCGCATAGGCTTAAGTCAGGCGGGAACACCTGCCCCAGTCGAAGATTGCACGAGAAATATCGAACAGCTAAAGGTCGCGATTCGAATTCTTGAAAAAGAAATTCAAACTGGTAATGACCACGACGAAGAACTCAAACAACTCAAAGAGGATTTGGAAAAATCCCAGAAAGAGCTGGTCGGCCTCAACGAACGCTGGGAGAAGGAAAAAGAACTCGTCACCAAGATCAATGCACTACACGCATCAGTCCACGAAGGCCTTGATTCGGTGACCAGCAAAACAGATGAAACGGAGAAGATTCGGGCTTCGCTTGAACTGCTCAAGAAAGATGCCGGGGAAGGGGCAGAGGGTGACGGAGCCAAGCTCGAAGATGGTTCAAACGATCCGGGAGCTACCGGAAGCTTTGATCTTGCCGAGATTTCAAAACTTGAAATCCAGTTAGCAGAGCTCGAAAAACAAATTGAGCAAGAGTCAACCGGATCAGAAATGGCGGCCCAAGTAAAAGAGTTGAACGAACTGAAGAATCAGCTACAAGAAATTCAAGGTGAAGCCCCATTGGTCCATGCCGAGGTCAACTCCCAAGCGATCGCCGAAACGGTTTCAGCTTGGACGGGTATTCCACTTGGCCGGATGGTGGCCGACGAATTGAAAACCATCTTGAACCTCGAACATGTAATGGGGGAATCGATCATTGGGCAGGATCATGCCTTATCCCTCATTGGTAAAACGATCCGAACCTCGAGGGCCAACCTCAATGACCCTCGCACCCCTATCGGCATCTTCCTGCTGGTTGGGACCAGCGGTGTAGGGAAAACCGAAACCGCGATCACGTTAGCCGAAGAAATTTACGGCGGCGAGCAAAACATGACCGTGATCAACATGTCAGAGTTCAAAGGCGAAGAAAAAGCTTCGACGCTCTACGGAGCATCCCCAGGTTTGGTCGGATACGGCAAAGGAGGCGTCTTAACTGAAGCAGTACGTCGAAAACCATTCAGCGTGATCCTCTTGGACGAGATGGAAAAGGCACACAAATCATTTCAGGATATCTTCTACCAGGTTTTTGACAAAGGAAATATGAAGGATGGCGAAGGCCGGGATATCGACTTTAAGAACACCGTCATCATGATGACTTCCAATGCTGGCTCGGACTTGATTAAGAATTTATGTGCCGATCCAGAAATGACGCCCTCGCCTGAGGCATTTGTGGAAGCGATCTTCCCCACCTTGATGGAATCTTTTGCTCCGGCCTTTTTGGGCAGGACCAAAATTGTTCCGTTCTACCCACTCAACGATGACGTGATGAAGAAGATCATCGAACTGAAACTCAACAAAGTTGGGAAGAGAATCAAAGCGAAC
>JAQWLH010000032.1 GCA_029247405.1 Mariniblastus sp. | reverse complement strand
ATCGAGGCAAATGAAGTGGTTGTAAGGAGCCCGAATTGAACAAAAGGTGCGTTGCAAGGAGAACCGTTTGGTTTTTTGAAAAGCAATTTTCGCAGTTCAATTTACCTCGTGTCTCTGCGTCACGATCAAGGGGGTGTTAAGTTCACGAGGACAATTCGATAATTCAATCAAGAGATGCTGTGAGGATGGTTGCTAATCGGTGATTTTTGTGATCGGTGTCAGATCCAACCTGCGAAACTCTACTTCTGCCCCCTCGGCTTGTAAAGCAATTTGTCCTTTTGATGCGGTACATTTGGTGCCTAGATTGACAAGGTCACCATTGACCCAAACTTTGATCGAATCCTCGACCACCTCAATGGTCATTGCATTCCATTCTCCAACCGGTTTTTCTGAACCGTCCGTCAGGTTGAGGATTCGCCGGGCTTTGCCCTCCGTGATTCCCCATTTTTCTTTTGGCCCGCGTCGTTTGACCATTTCTTCGACCTCAATGTCTTGGACGATGCACCAAAAATCACCTGCATGTTGATGATTCATCTGAACTTCAATTGATTTAGGAAACATCTTGTACAAAGCACGTGGTGTTGAAGCGTGGATGAGGACACCGCAGTTTCCCGGTTTTCCGGCGAAACGATACTCAACATTAAGGCGATAATTTTCATGATTGGTGTCGGTGATCACGTGGCCATTGGGAGAGCCGAGACTGACCAGATTTCCATCTCGAACGATAAAGGTTGGTTTGGCATCCGGATTATTGTCCAAGTGGGGGACGTCGACATGCCAGCCAGTTAGGTCCTTGCCGTTAAACAGGCTGATCGTTTTAGAATTTGATTGAGGTGGCGCATTCTTTTTGAGTGCCTCAGCGATTGCCTCGGCGGCTTGTGCGGCAACGAATTGGTTTCCCTCGGCATTGAGATGAACACCGTCTCTCGTCAAAATCCCCTTCTTCTTATTTTCACTGTTATGAACTTTTAGGTGGTTGAGGAACGCTTTGCGAAGATCGCACAAAGTTACCTTTGTCTCACTGGCGACGCGGCGGCTGACGGTGGAATAGTCTTCGAGCATCTCATCAAGTGGATTCGAGCCATCCGTTTTTTCTCCGATGGTACTTGGAGTGCACAGTACAATCTTGGCACCGGTTGCTCTGATCTTTGAAATCAATTCTCGAAGCCCTGCTTCGAACTTGTCCTTGGGTGTGCCTCGCCCGCTCGTGCTGTGCCAGACGTCGTTGATGCCAATGTAAATGAATACGACGGTTGGTTTTTTGGATAGGACGTCTCGCTCAAGTCGTCGTTGCAGGTCGGGAACCTTGTGTCCGCTGATTCCAGCGTAAACAACCTTTACGCCCAAGTCTGATCTTTCCTTTTCGAGTGCATCGCCAATCAGTCGACAGTAACCGCCAGGTCGTGCTCCACCCTGAGTGATTGAATCGCCAAAGAATGCGATGGTTTCGTTTTGGGCGAGAGGCGAATTAGTCGAGGTAAGTGCGTTGAGGCCGAGGGATTCTTGGGAATTGGCCGTCATAACGATGAGCAGGTTTGCCATCATTGCTAAAGAAAGAGTCACGAAACGAATCACAGCTATTCTCCTGGGAATTTGGTTGAGCAATGACGATCGCTCTACGGTTAATAGTATGACATGTTTTTGTCACCGAGGTGAGTAAACTGTAAAGGAATTGCGTAGAGTTTCCCTAGGTTGTGTCTCAGGCTATCTTGGTCCCAGCGCCGTATTTCGTAAGTCTATTTTGGTTTGAATAAATGATGAATTTTCAAATGTTTGGTCGTGCGATCATATTTTTGTGCGCGTTGATTGCATTACCGTTGCCTGCTCAGCAGCCAAATTCCCCTCTTTGGGAGTCTTTTGAAACGTATCGTCAAATGAAAAGCGATACTGTTTTTGGCGTTGAGTGGGTCAGCCTAGGGCCCGTCGTGAACTCTGCGAGAGTTGAGGCGGTTCAGGCCGATCCAGCTCATCCAGGTGTGATTTATGTAGCGTTTGGTTCCGGCAATCTTTGGAAGACGGTTAACAACGGTGTGACATGGCGTCCTTTATTTGAAAATCAGGCATCTCACGGCATCGGCGATTTTGCTTTGGCCCCGTCAGACCCAAATATTATTTACCTTGGAACAGGCGAGAGTTTAAAAAAGGCTAGGAACTTCACGATTCCCGGGACTGGTATCTATCGTTCCGATGATGCTGGAGAGACTTGGCGTCATTTGGGGCTTTCAGACTCCTGGCACGTTGGCGAAATTGCTGTTCATCCCACGAACCCTGATATTGTGGTTGTGGCAGTGTTGGGGCATTTCTGGTCAAGCAATTCCAATCGAGGGCTCTACTTGACCGAAGATGGTGGTGCAACTTGGAAGCATGTTCTTTCAATTGACGACAAAACGGGCGCAAATGATGTTGTCTGGGCGTTGAATGATCCGAACGTCGTTTACGCTTCCATGTGGGAAAATTATCCCGATGTAAGTGGTGTGAATTCTTCGGTTTATCGAAGCAGTGACGGAGGAAAAACGTGGAGTCGGTGCGGGCAGGGCCTGCCTGTTGGGGATCAAGTCGGCCGGATCGGATTGGCTGTTTCTCAGGCTAATTCAAATAAGGTTTACGCGTTGGTTGATAATCGCGAGCGGATTGGAAACAAAGGTGCAGCTCAAGTTTTTAAAAGCATGAATGGGGGGGAGTCTTGGGCGCAAACACACGAAGCCGATTTGAAGATTTTTTCCCGTATTGGCTGGTATTTTGCTGACCTCTACGTGAATCCCCAAGACGACGAAGAAATTTTTGGGCTTGGCGTTCGCGTGGCTCATAGTGTCGACGGTGGTAAAAGTTTTGATTTGTTATCCGGCAAGGTCTCGCACGTCGTTCCCAGCGCTGCGAGTGGGTTGCATTTGGATCATTGTGAAATGTGGATTCACCCTCAAAATCCAAATCATATTTTGCTCGGTAATGACGGTGGGCTATATCAGAGTTTTGACAAAGGCAACTCTTGGACTCACTTTAATAACATTCCGGCAGGTGAGTTTTACGACATTGCCTTGAGCCCTGATTCGCCCTGCCAGATTTATGCAGGTGCCCAAGACGATGCATCGGTATTTGGTCCGTCCCGAGAAATGAGTGGTGTTGAGAGATGGAAGTATTTGTGGATTGATCCGTGGAATGGCGGAGATGGTTGTGTTTCCCAAGTGGACCCAAGTGATTCCAATACGGTTTATTACAGTGCCCAAGAAGGGGCTTTTCGACGCAAAGAAATGGACAAAAATCGGTCCGTAGGAATCCGCCCCCAACTTCCCAAGACACACAGCGGAAAACTCGTATTTAATTTTGTTGCTCCGATGATCATTTCGCCGCACGATTCAAATACACTCTATCTCGCTGGTAACTATGTCTTCAAGAGTTCCAATCGTGGAGATGATTGGGAGGTCGTCAGTCCGGACATTTCAAAGACTCAGGATCGCAAGCTTGACTCAAAGGCTGCTGGTGCGATTGCTGAATCAAGCTTGAAGCAAGGACTGCTTTATTTAGGAACTGATCAAGGGGCGTTTTGGGTCAGCGAAAATGGTGGCAAGAACTGGGAGCAACGGTCGAATCAACTTCCCCCGGGTTACATACGGAGTATTTGCCCTTCTTGCCATTCTGAATCGACCGTCTATCTGACGATCACCGGTCTCAACAATGATGACTTGAACTGTCACGTATTCGCCTCGACGGACAAGGGCACGACATGGCAGTCCATTTCTTCGAATTTACCAAACGAGCCAGCGAACGTCATTCTAGAGGACCCGGTCTACGAGGACGTGTTGTACGCTGGTCTTTTTCGCGCAGTTTATATTTCGATTGATCGCGGGAAGACTTGGTCGATGCTGGGAAGGAATATGCCCGCGATAAGTGTTTCGGATTTGGAGATTCATTCAATTGAAAATGACCTTGTGGTCGCAACGCATGGGCGAGGCATTTACAAGCTGAATCTTGATCCAATTCACTCGCTGGTGAAAAACAATTTGTTGGTGGAAGATCAAGATTACCTATTCTCGATTCCCACTGCCTCTCGACCTTACCTGAGTGACACGCGTCCGGGGGTCAATTTTCGACCCCATGAAAAAAATACCGTTTCGTACTGGGTTCGAAACCCCGGGGCTATAAAGTTGCTCGTCAAAAATGAAGCCGGAAAAGTTGTCAAGGCGTTTGATCTGCAGGCAAACAGGGGGCTTAACCAGTTTCGCTGGGATTTAGTTATTGGTTCAACTGAAAGTCCTCTGCCCTATTTTATTAATTACAAAACGTTTCTAAATCAGGGGAACTACCAGATACAAATGGAGGCGAGTGATCATCAATCGCTTAGCCGACCGTTCAAAGTTGTCGATCAGGCTGCGGAATCTTCGTCGCGTTAGGATGGGAAGCGTTTTCTTGGCGTGTTGCGTTTTCAAGCATCGTGACGAACCAAATTCAAACTATTCAACGTCAGTTCGTGCGCAGTGAGTTCAAGATTCAAGCCCGCAATTTCCTCTGAGTTATTCAATTCTTCAAATCCAAAACCCCATCGCTTAAATTCATATTACGGGCACAGATGGTGGTCCGACGGAGGTTGGTGTCTGACAGTGATAAACGTTCAGCTGAGGAGGCAAAAACATAGGCGGAGTTTTCGAATGAACCGTTAGATCGCCTTTGGATATTAAGCCGTTTTTTCGGGTTTCCATTTGATGTTGCAGCCCATCGAAGGCCATTGTTCGAGGGCAGGTGAATTGCCAGATAAGACCGCGTCCATTGCGGCTCGCAATTCCCCTCCATTTGCCTCGTTGCCTTTTGAATCATAGACACCGGAGGTGATCCGCGTTGGCCTTGTTTCGTCTAATCGCCCCCGATAAGCAAGCTTGTGATTTGCGTCGAATAAGAAGAAGTCTGGGGTGCACGTTGCCGTGTAAGCCTTGGCGACACTCTGGTCGGAATCCAAGAGGTAGGGGAACGAGTAGCCCCGATGTTCTGACTCCTCTTTCATTTTTTCGGCCGAGTCATCTGGATATGCGTCGACATCGTTGCTTTGAATCGAAACGATACCGATCTCCTTGTCCAAATAGTCTGTTCCGATGTTTGCCAGTTCTGTTGCGACATGTTTAACGTAGGGGCAGTGATTACAAATGAACATGATCAGTAACGGGCGGCCCAGAAAATGACTTCTGGAAATGGTGTGGCCATCGATATTGGGTAAATCAAAATCGGGTGCCTGAAAGCCAAGCTGCAGCATGGACGATTCGGTGAGAGCCATTTATTTTCTCTTTGACATTGGCAAATAACTAATAACCCAAAGGGTCGTGACGCGAACGTTTTAACATATTTGAACTGAAGAAAAAAATTGGTGGCTAATGTGAGTGAGTGATGTCCGATAGCATGATTACTGGTACGATGGGAAGGTGTGAAGAAAGCTGTTATAGATTTGATGTTATGAGCCGGTCGAAAACTCAAACATATAAGAATTCAAAGATTCCAATGACTCAGCCCATGGGGTCGGCTTCAGTTTCATTGCTCTGTTTATTTCAGGTCATTACTGCTTGCTGTATCTTTTTTGCCTGTCTGCGGATTTCGCCGTTGTTTGCCTTTATTGGAACGGTCATTGTGGCTCCCGCGATCATCCGGACCGGCATTGCATCAGAACTGCATCGTCAAAATGGAATGACTTTTGACTGGGGAACAAGGGTGCGGAGCTTTTTAGATTCAATCATGTTAGTCGTGGTGACACTGGCCTTTTCCGCAATCGTTTTTACAGTCGTCAGTGTTGTTTTTGGATGCCTTTGGGTCTGCATCGCCGTTGCAATGGGAGCCAAGGACATGTTGGTCGACATTGCTTTTGTTGGGACCGTTGGCGGAATGATCTGGGGATTGCTAGGCGCCGTATTGTCATTTGGCGTTTGTGCGGGAAGTTGGAAGCCCAAGTTAATGGTTCTTGAACGAGAAGAGGCGACAGAACTTAGCTGATCTAATGTTCCTGAGGATTTGCTTCTCACTCAGGAATCTTAGAGATTAGTTCTCGCAAGCGTCCTTGAAATCTGGGTGAGCGAAATAGAGCCCTGATCCTGATTTTGGTGGGCATGTTTTGCCGGGGCGTTCTCAACGCGTGCAGCTAAAAAAAAACGCGGCCGCAATTGTACGACCGCGCTGTTTGAGTGCCTAGATTTCGCCCTACATGTCAGCCATTTTACCACTGATTAGAGTTATGAATTCAGCATTTGTTTTGAATCGCCCCAATTGACGTGTCAATTGCTCCATTGCCTCAATATGGTGCATCGAGGTTAGAGTTCGGCGAAGCATGGTGACGGCATGGAGAGTATCGGGATTAAGCAATAGTTCTTCACGGCGAGTGCCCGATTGTGAAATGTCAATCGCAGGCCAGACCCGACGGTCGGCAAGTTTGCGATCAAGCACCAATTCCATGTTTCCAGTTCCTTTGAACTCTTGGAAAATCAACTCGTCCATACGACTGCCGGTGTCAATCAAGGCGGTGCCGACGATGGTTAGGGAACCACCTTCTTCAAAAGCACGAGCCGAAGAAAAAAGTTTCTTGGGGATATCCATCGCCTTGATGTCCACACCACCCGACATGGTTCGCCCCGTATTGCCAACCCATTTGTTAAAGGCTCTGGCAAGTCGCGTGATTGAGTCCATCAGGAGAAAGACGTCCTGACCCATTTCGGCCAGCCGTTTACAGCGTTGGATAACCAATTGCGAAAGTCGAACATGACTTTCGATGTCTTCGTCCAGACTACTCGCGATGACTTCACCATTGACATTTCGCTTCATGTCGGTGACTTCTTCGGGACGCTCATCAATTAGCAGCACCATTAATTTGGAGCCAGGATGATTGGTCGCGATTCCATTGGCGATGTGTTGAAGCATGATTGTTTTTCCGCTTCGCGGAGGAGCAACAATCAGAGCCCTTTGGCCTTTGCCAAGAGGCGTGAGTAGGTCCATAACACGAGTTGTTAGCGGCTCCGGTCCTGTTTCAAGCTGGTACCACTGCTCTGGATTGATCGGCGTCAATGTGTCGAACGACTTGACTTCGAGGTATGCGTCCGGTTCGAGGCCGTCGACTTCGGTGAGTTCCCGTAGTCGAGGACCCTGCTGTCGTCGAGCCGGTTGGACCATCCCTTTGATAATGACGCCTGGCCGAAGATTGAATTTTTCAATCATGGTGCCAGGGACAAATGGATCGCTTCTCTCACGTGAATAATTGTTCTCGGGGCTTCGTAGAAATCCATAACCGTTGGGATGCAACTCAAGCAAGCCGACGCCTTCTGCTAATTCTGCATCATCAAACTCGACTGGTTCGGCATTGCGTCGTTGTCCGCCACCACCACCGCCACCACCACGTCGGCCGCGATTTCCGCCTTTGGAGCGGTTGTTATTATTTCGTCCCCCACCGTTGTTATTTCCGCCCCCACGACGACGGCGACTGTTGCGTCCGCCCCCGGAGCGGTTGTTGTTACCGCCAGAACGGTTTCGGCCGCGATTGCGATTGTTGTTATTGTCGCCGTCGGATTTTCGCTCACCGTCAGATTTGCCTTCGCTCGTGGACGGTTGTTGGTCACTCTCACTGCGTTCAGACTTTTCGTTTCGATCTGATTTGGCGATCTTTTCGGATCTTGTTTCTCGAGGTTCACGGTCGTCATCTCGGGATTTTGAGCGACGAGGCGATTCGTCAGATTCCGCTTCAGATTTAGCCCTTGGCTTTCTCTTGCGCGTCGCACGTTTGGGTTTTGGAGCTGGATCTTTTAAATCGTCCAGCGTTGGAAAGTCGTCTTTACTCGAAGCAGTTTCATCTGCTTTTTTACGTGAGCGAGTAGTACGTTTTTTTGCCATAAAGCACCTGAAAAATGGCGCGTCTGTTAAAGACACTTAGGACTGCAATTTAGTCGCAATTGGTTGTTGCGGTAAATCGTCGAATTTAGAAATCCGTGGTTTGGTAGAAATAGAATTCGGTTTAGATCGAGTTCTTGAAAACATTGGAAGGTTGAAACAAATCACTGGAAGCGTTCAAAACGAAACAGGTTTTTGGCTGTTCACAAGACGCAACCAAATGTTACGTCTGGATAGCTTTTATCCTGGTAGGAGCGCTTCCGGTGCAGGCTCACTAAACACATTTTGGGAGAATGGAATGCTGAAAATCAGCAAACACAACGATACGTTTGATCGACGCTTTCGAACCTAATTAACACTGGTAAAACATTCCCAGACTCGGAATGAATTTGTCTGCGGAGAAACATCCGCCCTTCTGAGTTCCAAACTCGCATTGAGTAATCATGTGTCGAACATGAGTCTCACGCCAGAAAGATGCCTGAATCCGTCAGGCGTTGAATTTGTCAGCAAACAAATTCCAAACGTTAAGGGCTTAAAAAACGTGACCCTGCAAAACATTGCCTGAAAGCAAACAGGCGAAAGCTTGATCTGCAGAAAGTTTTAACCAAAGACCCACCGGTGTCAAGCATAATTAAAAATATTGCCTATTTTTCCAGCTTTCTAATTCATCGGTTGTTTGCAGCCATAAAAACAGCTTTGAACAGAAAATTCCTGATAATCCGTAGGGTTTACTAACCCAAGAATTCTGTCATGCCGATTCGGAGGGTAGGTAATTGTTCGCTCTAACCAACCGGTTTGGCCAAAAATGAAATACTCTGAGCTCATCTCGCGCCTCCTTTCACTGGTTGTCATCGCCGCTATTTCGACGACAACATCAGATTGCTCGGCTCAAACTATCAATTGGTACCCCGACATCGCTTCTGCAAGCGAGGCTGCTGCAGAGCAGAACAAACTCGTCCTGCTACATTTTGAAGCCGGTTGGTGTCGGCCTTGTGAAAACCTCAAGATGTTTGTGTATACAGATTCGGCTGTCCAACGTGTTTTCGATAAGAATGTGATCGCTGTCAAAGTTGATGCGGATTCTGAGCTTGAGTTAGTCAAACAGTACGGCGTCAGTTCGCTACCTTTTGACATCGCTCTCTCTCCAGCGGGACAGGTCATCTCAAAACGAAAATCTCCGACGGATGCGACTGCTTATACAAAAATGGTCGAGGACTACAGTAAGGCGATCGTCGCACTTGATCGGGGCAACGTGCAAGTCAAACAAAATCTTCAAGAGCGTGAACGAACGCTAAAAGGCTTAGGGCAGAAGCCCAAGTTTGAGGGGCAGGCGACGTCGTTCACGCCAGAATTCCCTTACCAGCAAGCGCATTCGCCTTCGCGACATTCGATGGAACTCAAACGAACCGGCCAGCAAATTATCTCAAATCCGTTTATGGAAAAAAAGCCAGCCGAAGTTGCCAATGCCTATCAGCCTCATGCGGCTAAGAGCGGTAGCGGAAGTCAAAGCGTAGCAGGTGCGGGCGCAGCATCGCTTAGACCTACCATGAAATTACCGGCTCCACTGAAGAGACCTCAGGAGCAAAAAATCGTAAATCAGCATTTCTTAAACATCCCGGGGAAAATTGTTCCACCACCAGCTGTGAAATTGGTTCAGGGGGAAGAGCTTAAAATGGGCGACACCCCCACAGCATTTGCGAGCAATGATTTTCGGCCAAAAAATTTCGCGCCCAAGCCTTTCCAGCCTACTAATGCCTTGCCCCCCAATGTTGCTCCGGATCAAGTAATCCCAGATTTTAAATTTGATCCGCCTGCTGCGTTCAAATCTGCAGCGGTAACGCAGAAATCAACGCCTTCTGCCGACGTTCAGCAATTTCAGTCTTCAGTTCAGACGGAAAGCATTACTGAAGCAGAAGTGGTCAAGCGTAGTGAGGAGGAGGCAAAACCGAAGGTCGTCATGAACGATCATTTTTTTGGGAAGGCATCGACCGTAGAATCAGGTGTTGCTGAGGCAGGAATGTATCAAGCAAAAATTACCTTAGCAAAAGATAGAGAGCCGGATTTTGTTCCCTCAGCACCACAACCCACGGGAGGTAAGTCGGCGCAAATTGTTACGCAGGATTCCCCCAAGAAGTTTGAGGTGAAAGCGGTTGCAGGGCAAAGCAATGTTCTGCCGGAAGAGGGGGAGATCGAAGACGGTTCGGCTATCGCCAGCAAAACACCGGCAAAGCCGAAATACGCTCTACACGGAAAATGCCCTGTCACTTTGCTCAGTGAAGCAAAATGGGTTGATGGGGATACTGCCATTGGTTGCGTTCATCGCAATCGAATTTACCTGTTTACCAGCAACGAAAATTTTCTGAAATTCAAATCCGACCCCGACGCTTACAGTCCGGTGCTGGCCGGATATGACCCCGTCGTCTTTAGTGAAACGGGACGCCTTATTGATGGGTTGGAAGAGTTTGGGGTGTTTATGGGGAAGGTTCCTAACCAGCGAATTGTCCTGTTCGCCTCTCCGGAGACACGGGCTCGTTTCCAGATGGAGCCGCATCAATTTCTCGAAACGGTAAGGCAAGCGATGAAAAGTAGCGGGGGCGGATCCTCAGCTTTTATTCGGTAAAAAATCAAATAGCGTCAGAATCAAATGGAGGCGTCCCGGATTATGCCGCGCTGCGTTTTTTCTTGCGGACTGCTTCGGTGTCTCTTCTCTGCTCTGCCTCAGATTTTCTAACTTCCAAGCGTTTTTGCAAATCAAGCAATTCGGTTTCAGACAAGTCTTCGCCCGTTTTTGGATTGACGCCGATCATCTCAGCGAGCTCAACTTTTATCGCCGTGTTTAACACTTGGTTGATCTGTCGCATCGCCTTGGTTACAGGGGTTCCGTCGATAACCCGATGGTCAAAGGTTAAGAGAACGCGGCCGACTCCTTTTCGAGGGGTTGGATCGACACCCAGGATGGTGGTGTTGGGACCGAGGTGTTTAGTCCCGTAGGCTCCTTTGTATCCCGAAAAGCTCATTCCAAAGGTTCCCATGTGGCTTGCTCGCTTTTGGGGCCAAAGGTTGAACATGAACCACCAAGCAAAACGCCGAATTAATTTAGGCGTGTGGGCAAATCGGATCTGATGACGAAATTGTTTGATCTCGCTGATGGGAGCGGTTCGATAATGATCGTAATGCTTTTGCAGGTCGGCCAAACTCTCTTCTTCGGGGCGGTTGAATCGAGCAAAAAATAGTCGCTCTTCCCCTTCGTGTTCTCGGGCAATGGTCATCATCCCAACGGTTCGATCATGTTCGTACATGTGACCCCATGGGAATGAGACGTAAGCTCGTCTCAGCTCTGGATTCTTAGCACATACCGCTGCATACGCTTTCAGGTAAAGAACATTCCATGAAATTTTCGGGCTCGTTCGACGTCGAAACGTCGCGACCATCGCTGCATCGTAGTCGCCCGAAAGAGCCGCCATTGGCATCTTGGACGCAATTCGAATAACGTCATCAACGAGGCGACGACCGTTAGATAATTTGACTCGTTTGCCCATTGCAATTCGTGAAATGTGTTGGGAATTCTCATTTGGAAACTGGCGTTGATCGTCCCATTTCAAGGAAGCTGAGACAAGCTCGATTTAGGTTTTGCCGATCCGAGGAATTCGCTTTTTTAATTGCTCTGATCTTCTTCGCCGACGGCAGCCAGTTGGCAGTGCCGCTAGCACTGCAGCAGGTTTAAAGTTGTGGTGAGTGGCCGAGCTACTGCGTGTGCAGAGTTGAGACACTGAATTCGTTGACGATCGCGAGCTGAAAGTTCTTTTTCAATAAACTTCGCTGACCTCAATTGATTTGAAAACAGTTCGAAGGACTTTGAACCCCAGTCGCTCATAAAGCCGCATTGCTCCAACGTTTTTGGCGGTTACCTCAAGAGTGACGATTTTGATTCCAGCTTGCTGGTAGCCCTGCAGTGAACGCAGAACAATGGCTGAGCCAATGCCGTGGCTTCGGTGGGCTGAGACGATTCCAATATTCTGGATCGAGCCAACGTCGACGCTTTCTCGGATTCCTTGAACTGTACCGCAGTTTTCAATCCGACCGGTTTTTGGATCGCGATAGGTCGCCAACCAAGTTGCCTCGGGGATAAAACCTTGGCGGCAACTGATTTCACGCATCAACCGTAAACAGCCATCGGAATTCCCCAGGCACGTGAAAACGTTGGCATCAAGTTCGTTTCGAAAGCTTCGGAATTTTGCCTCTGCATGGGCAGCGAGTAGTTTACTATCCCATGGGTGAAGTTCATATCCGCTCGGCACAATCGGGGTTACAAACTGCACGTCGCGCAAATCAAATTGCATTCGGTATCTCTTAAAAAATACGACGGGCATGGTGCGTTTGATTCAATCCGTGGAAAACAAATTTGGTGTTCTAAAAAGCCGATGCCCAAGCGTAATCGGTTCAAGTGGGAAAAGTTGTGCGAATCCGCTCAATCACAAACTTATGCGTTGTCTCGACGAAGAGATTCGATAACCGGATTCTTGCGTCAGTTTCAACAAAGGCGTAATGGATCGCCTATCATTTCAGTTATTTTAGGCACTCGCTGATCATAATTCTAACTCTTAATTCTTGGAACAGGATTTGCATCCGGATGATTTAAACAATAGCAATACGATGGAGTGAGCGGGTCTCAGTTTTCGCGAAGGGAATTGGGTTGAAGTGAGGCTTTCGGGGCCGAGCCATCATTTTGAGCTACCTGAATTTGGAGTTAAGGTTAACGCGGCTTTGGGGCGAGTAAAATTTTCCTAGATTTAGAGGCGACAAAGCGGGCAGGCTAGTCGGTATTGGCCTAAATTGATTTAAAAGAGTTGTTATTCAATATTCTGTGTCGATGGGCGAATCCAAAGAAAAACCTCATTTAGGAGAAAACATGCCAGACAAACTGTTTTTGCATCAGGAATTACTATTACTTGCGATTCGAGACGACCAGGGAACATTCTCCGGGGGCATGTATCTTTATGCGGTCGGTGGAGCGATGGTCAGTGAGTTGTTGATCCAGCAACGGATTATTGCAAACGATGAAAAAAAGCAGGTCGTTGCGGTAATTGATGATTCATCGACAGGAGACGCAATTCTTGATGAGTTACTCGGGCTGATTGGTGGAGCAAAAAAGAACAGAGGCATGCAACATTGGGTGTCGAAGGCCGCTCATTTGCCGAAATTACAACATCGAGTAGCCCAGCAGTTATGCGATGCAGGTATCTTGCAGCGAGACGAAAAGAAAGTGCTGTGGCTGTTTACACATCAGGTCTACCCGGAGCTTGACGGTTCGGTTGAGGATGGCATTCGCGCCAAGATGGCAAAAGTGATGTTTGACGAGCAGGCAAAGCCGGATCCTCAAACCGCGGTGTTAATTGCCCTCGGGCTTCATGCTGGTTTGCTGAGGTCTAACTTTGCGAAAGACGAGTTGTCTCAGCACAAGGTGCGAATCAAAAAGATTGCCAGTGGGGATGTTTTAGCGACCGGGGCGACACAGGCAACCATTCAAGCCGTTCAAGCGGCGATCTTGATGGCGGCGGTCCTCCCGGCGATGACGGCGGCGACGATGTCGCATTAACCGAGTCGACAGGGGGGGCATTGATTGACGCTGGCGTCTCAACTTAATCAAAATTAGTGATGTTAAATCTTTTTGTTAATCATCAAAAATGGGGGTGTTCAGCTCAATGATTGTGCCTGAACCACTTGACTCAAAGACCACGATAGACGCCTTCCTGCCAAAGCAAATGGCACAACGTGCGGAGGACGTAGGAGTTAAAAAAGCGGAGCTTCCCGTTTCGACGATGTTTATTTTGGCCCTTCTGGCTGGTGCGTTTATCGCCCTTGGTTCGGTCTTCTCAACGACCGTTACGGCTGGTGCAGGCGCCATGCCATTTGGTGTGACCAAGCTGCTCGGTGGCGTGACGTTTAGTTTGGGGCTGATTTTGGTTGTCGTAGCAGGTGCCGAATTGTTCACCGGGAACAATTTGATTGTGATGGCAATGGCGAGCAAGAAAATTACCTTGTCGCAAATGCTGCGTTGCTGGTTAATCGTTTTCTTAGGCAACTTCGTTGGGTCAATGGCAACGGCCGTGGGTGTTTTAATTGCCGGTCACCACATGCATGGCAATGGTGCGGTTGGTTTGAACTTGCTCCAGATTGCAGCGTCTAAGTGCGAGTTAGGTTTTTTACAGGCGGTGGCTTTGGGAGTCCTCTGCAATGCATTGGTTTGTCTGGCGATTTGGCTTTGTTATAGCGCGCGAAGTTCGACGGACAAAATTCTCTCGATCATTTTTCCAATCACAGCATTTGTGGCAGCTGGGTTCGAACATTGCGTCGCCAATATGTACCTGATTCCGATTGGAATATTGACCAAGCAGTTTGCCGCAGATGAGTTTTGGCAGGCAATTGGAGCCAAGGCCACCGACTTTGAAATGTTGACGTGGAATAACTTCTTCGTTGCAAACCTGATCCCCGTCACGATTGGAAATATTTTTGGGGGAAGTGTGATGGTTGGTTTAGTGTATTGGTACGTTTACCTACGCCAAAAAAAAACTCCGTCTTCGTAGGTTCACGTTGATGGGTCGGGTATATTGTCGATTGACAATATCAACTCTCTCAAGCGTTCATGCCCGAATGAAGATTTTAAACTTACTTTTTTGTTATCGCGTCCCGCGGTGTTCAGCGTTGTTTCTTTTCCTTTCAATCTTCGTTGTCGGGGATGCGGTTGTTGGGGCGAGTTTGCCTTCCTCTAAGGCTTTTGGTTGTGAAAATTCAGCAGACGGGATTTCTAGAATTGTGCCCGTCGAAGCGCCCCAGTCACGTCCCAATGTGGTTTTCATTTTGGCGGATGACCTTGGCTGGAGGGACTTAAGCAACGAAGGTTCGAAGTTCTATGAAAGTCCTTTCATCGATCGGATCGCCAGCACCGGGATGAAATTTTCTCGAGGTTATGCGGCATGTCAGGTATGTAGTCCGTCGCGTGCGAGCATCATGACGGGAACTTACCCCACCAAGCATGGCGTGACGACTTGGATTGGTGACCGCTTCGGTGAGCAGTGGCGGAACACGAAGCGTCACGATAGCCATTTGCCACCGGATTATGCCCACAACCTGCGGGCGTCGGAAACGACGATCGCGGAAGTCTTTCGGGACGCGGGTTACAAAACCTTTTTTGCAGGAAAGTGGCATCTTGGAAATCAAGGGTCGTGGCCCACAGATCACGGTTTCGAAATCAATCAGGGAGGGTGGGAAAAAGGCAGTCCGATGGGTGGTTACTTTTCGCCTTGGAAAAACCCAAATCTGGAATCCGGTCCGGACGGTGAATCGCTTCCTCTGCGACTTGGTCGCGAGACGGCAAAGTTTATTGAGGCCAATCAGCACCAGCCGTTTTTCGCATATTTGTCTTTTTATTCAGTGCACGGACCGATTCAAACAACGCCTGAGCTTTGGGGTAAATACCGCGACAAAGCTGAGATTTCTGGTTTGGTCGATCGGCGATTCGCTTTTGATCGACGTCTTGCGGTTCGGCAAATTCAAGACTGCCCGATCTACGCGGGTATGGTTGAATCAATGGACACTGCGGTTGGCATCGTTCTTAAAAAACTCGATGAGCTCGGGCTGAGCGAGAACACGATCGTTTGTTTTACCTCCGATAATGGTGGAGTGTCATCGGGAGATGCGTTTTGCACGAGTAACTTGCCTCTTCGTGGTGGGAAAGGTCGTCAATGGGAGGGAGGGATCCGCGAACCGTTTTACATTCGAGCCCCGGGAATCACCCAACCCAATACCACCAGCGCGGTCCCCGTGCACGGAGTCGACTGGTATCCAACACTCTGTGATCTAGCAGGTATCGAAGTCCCCGAAACGCAGGAGGTTGATGGCGTCAGCCTTGTTCCGATTCTTCGTGGTAAATCTCTGGCTGATCGTCCACTGTACTGGCACTACCCGCATTACGGTAATCAAGGTGGCGAGCCATCATCAATTTTGATGGAGGGAAACTGGAAGTTAATTTACTACCATGAGGATCTGCGAAGCGAGCTTTATGATCTCGAAAAAGATTCTGGTGAGCAGAATGACGTTAGCAAGTCCAATCCGCGCCGCGTAGCGGAGATGCAAACGCGACTTGCAACATGGCTCAAAATGACGAAGGCTCGATTCCCGACAAAAGATTCGCAATTCGACGTCACCCAAAGAGAAGCTCGGTGGGCAGGCTTAAAAACAAATGGCACGTCAAAGCTAGAAAAACAGCACCGACGGTTCCTCGACGAGAAGTTCAAGCCAAACAAAAATTGGTGGCAAAGTAAGCCGATTGATTAGCTGTCGTCTCCGTGGCTTATCGACTAAAATGAAACCATGACAGCTTTTGATCCCTATCGTGAATGGTTAGATATCGGCAGCGGTGGACCGCCTGTCGATCACTATCAGCTGCTTGGCTTGGATCAATTTGAATCGTCTTCCGCAAAAATCGAAAATGCGGTTGCTTCTCGAGCCGACCTGTTGCAGGCCCTTTCGATGGGGCAGCATGTTCATGATGCTCAGCGAATCCTGAGCGAGGTTGCCCGCGCAAGAATTTGCCTGTTGGATTCTGATCGTAAAGCAGAATATGACGCCGAATTACGCCGACAGCATGCGGCTCCAATGCCGATGCCGACTCCGCTGGAAGAGGAACTTGACGACACGAACGCACTTCGAGAGCTGAAGCTGGCTTTAGAATCCCGGGCAACAAGGAAACTCTCTGCCGATGGCTCAAGTCGGTCTGCAAGTGCAGTCAATCAAAAAAAGCGTTGGTTGATCGCAGGGGGCATCCTGTTGCTGCTCGGAGGAAGCGTTAGCGCGTTTTGGATCGTCAACGAAGGGTTGAACGTTAAGAGTCACTCGGTGGTAAGCCACAAAAAAATTGTGCCCGGCAAATTGAAATCAGAAGACAGAACCACGAAAAACCTGCCGCCGGTTTCCGGTCACCCCAATCCCAAATCTCTCAAAGATTTGCCAGATCAACACGACGTTGATTCGGAAGATGATCTACCCGCTCCAAAAAACGTAACAACTAGCTCGAAGGAATCTTCGCCGAAAAATTTCAAGGGTAAGTCTAAAGGTAAATCAAAAAGTAAATCAAAAAGTAAAGCTAGGGGTAAATCTAAGGGCAAGGCGGGGGCAAAGTCTGGAAAAAAACCGTCGACGGCGACTTCGACTTTTTCTGTGCGGTTGCCAGATTCACCGCTGGAATTTCTTCCCGCCAGTGTGCAACTACCCAATCGAGATAATGTTGACAAGTTTGTAATGTTTGAATTACTTGTGTCTGATCAAGCCGATCTGAGGGTGGGGCTACCCTTTCCCGCACTTGGGGCGGGTAAATCGGTAAGGTATCAGATTCGCGCCAATGAAACATCGAATTGGATTTTATCTCAGGAGAGTATCAAAGAACGTTCCTCCGTTGACATCGCGAAAATATTTCTTGAGGACTACTCGCTGAATTTTCAATGGCTTTCCGAGGCTCAAAGTCAGCCCAATGCAGAGGGACTTCGCAATGCTGTTTTGGAAATTTCGCATGGAGAAGATCAGGTCAAGTTCATCAACTTGCAGGAATCAAAGTTGTTGGGGCCATTGAAGTTGGCGGCCAAGGGTTTGTCCGGACGAATTAGAACGAGACTCGATAATGTTCCTAATGCCAAGAGTTTGAAATTTTCATTGTCGCAGTTCTTTGTGAAGCAAACCGGATTTCAGGCATCCCTAGAGCCGGGCGTAGGTGCCGCCAAAAAGCCTCTTAAGATGTTCTTTTCAGAAAAAAATGCTGAAAAATTCTTTTGGTTGGAGGTTCAGGCCAGTATTCGTGACAACACGGTTTCGATTGACGCAGAGCTAAAGGTCACGCTGCCCAATAAAAGTACAGTTGCGGTAGAGTCTGCGGAAAATTTTCTCAAGATCATTGAACGCTTCGCCCAAGATGGCAAGCGATTGAAAACGGGGGCTGCCTCCCGGAAGTTGAGTAAATCCCAAAATGACGAGTTTCTGGCGCAATCAAAACAGTTGAACCATTGGATTTCAACCTGCCGGCGATACCAAAGTGAATTGCTTCCAAAGTTAATCAATCGAAATATCGGCGTGAAGTTAATATGTCAATTAGATAAACATCAAATTGACATTGCCCGTACCGGAGGGAAAAGATATTCGACTCATGTTTTTACCAAGAAAATCGAAGAATTCAAAGACTACGATTTGGTCTATGAGATCGACCTGAAAGGGCTTGCTGGAAAGGTCAAGTACGACGCTGATTTGAGCACTAAAATCGGTGCGTTTGACCGAATTGGGTACTTAATTGAGCTCAAGAAAGGAGGAAGACAAGCTCAAACTGTATTTGTTTCGATGGAGGCATTCACGAAGGATATCAACCGGATAGGGATCCCGTTCAGCCAAGAATCGGTTTTTCAGCAGGGTGTTAAAAAGATGAATGTGTTTAGCAATGACAAATCGCTAAAACGCGGAAAAAATCTCGAGCAAGGTTACATCGAATTTTGGCCAGACACCTACAAGCCTCAAAACGACAAAAAAGTGGCTGGTGCCTCCGATGCTTTGTATGATTTTGGGGATAAGCGAACACCAGGGAAAAGTGGCTACGGTTCGATGCAAATTCATAATCTCGCGGCCAAGCAGACCATTTTTGCGCTGAATAATTGGGGCCAAGGGAACAAGGCCGACTTGGGCATTGGGAATTGCAGTGGAGAAAATCCTGATTGGACGTTTGCTCAGAACGCCCAAGGTTACACAGTTCGGCGTCTGCGAATTTATGTAAGAAAACAACGTGAAATGGTCAATTAGTCCTGCTTGGCGAAGGACTGCGCTAGTTCTCACGGCATTCTTAAAGGGAGGGCAGGCACCGATCAAATTCTTGCTTTTAAGAGCCAACGCCGGAGTTTGGGGGGCCTTAAGCAACCTACCTGGGATGAATCGTTCAATCATACAGGCAGTGGAATCGAGGCAACTTGTATGAGCGGTCGAATTTAGCGAGCAAGGCGTGGGCCGCAGGCGATAGAAAACTGGCGAATTTGGGAAGACCAAACCAAAATGCTCTTGTCGGGATATTAGAACAGCGTCAAATTACGTGCGGCTTTGCAGTGGGGCAGATTCAAACTGCAACGACAAGTTATGGAATTGTAAATCTCCTGTTTTGGATGGAATGTTACCCGATGAACGATAAAGCGGCTTGGTCAAAGTTTCGAATGCCGACGTGGGAAGACGACATCTCATTGAATCATGATTCGTTAGCGCCTTTTGAGAACTCACCCCCGCCGACTGAAATTCCGGTTGAGAAATTTAAGACGGCCGATGTTCTTCCAGAGGAACTGCTTGAAGGCAGGCCGTTATCTGAGTTTATTCAGCGAGACACCTATCCGATTCCGGCGCTAGATGACCGTGAGGGCTACAATCGGAATCACGATGCCCGCTTTTTTATCACTGGATTGGCTGACTACTTAAAGATCCGAGCGGCGGCAAAAAAGTACGATGTAGACTTGCAGTCATATTTTGATTTTGGATGTGCGTCCGGACGGGTGCTGCGACACTTTTGCGCCCAATCAGAGATTCCTCATCTTTGGGGGAGCGATATCAACGGTCGCCACATTCGCTGGCTCAATGACTATCTGCCTCAACGGCTTAAAGTCATTCATAACAACTGCGTACCTCAGATTCCGATTGCAGACCATTCAATTGATGTGGTCAGTGCATTTTCTGTTTTCACGCACATTGATACTTTTGAGACAGCCTGGTTGGCTGAGCTATATCGTGTCCTCAAACCGGGCGGTCTTTGTTATCTGACAGTCCACAATGATGACACATGGAAGTTGTTGCAAAATGCCGGCGAGGAAAACGGGCTTTTAAAGCGGTTTTGTCAAGTTGATCCGACTTTTGAAGAGCAACTTAAAAAAGATATTCCGGTTGAGAGAAAGTGTTACCGATACACCGACGTCGGCCCTTATAGAGCATTGGTCGTGCATAGTAACGAGTATTTACAAAAGACATGGGGGCGCTATTTCGATATTCTTGAAATTCGCGGCAAGGCTCATGGTTACATGCAAAGCGTCCTGATTGGGCGCAAAAAAGGCTAAATGTAAATTTTGAGATCCGCAATGATCGCTGTCGCAAATGAGTAAGGATGCGGATCCAGAAAATACGCAAAACCATTCGGGAAGAGACTGGTGTGTTTCAGGTTTGGTTATTCAATTCGCTGCGCGTTACTACTCCACAATGACAGCCAAGCCACTTCCTTCGAGTTTCAGCCACTGAAAACTCCTTAACGCATGAGCTTAAAAGTAAGTTGGGCGCCGTTGGTTTGCTCCGCTCGAGTCAAGAAAGTCAGTTTGCAACCGTGAAGTCGTTGGTTTCCTCGGTTATCATACCTGCATGTTGAAATCTTACTTTTAAAGGGTCATTATGCGTTTTACATGTCGCTTTGCTCATATTCGGGTTTGTCTGTTTTTTGCCGTTGCTTTCGGTGTTTCCAGTGTCAGTTTTGCACAAGGCGACGCAACGAGACACTCGGTGATAACTCAAGGCAAAGGCAAACTCGCAATCGTCAACGGCGACGGTGAACTGGAATGGCAGATGAAATGGGGCGGGATTCATGACATTCACATTCTCAAATCTGGAAACATTCTGACACGGGAAGGTCGGGCCAAAGTCGTCGAAATTGACCGTGATAAGAAAGAGGTCATTTGGTCGTACGATAGTGCGATTGAAAATGGCAACCGAGGCAAACAGGTCGAAGTGCACGCATTTCAGCCTCTCAAAGATGGAAACATCATGATTGCCGAATCTGGAACGGCCCGAATCATTGAGGTCAACCGAGACAAGGAAATCCAAAAGGAAATCAAACTTAAAGTTGACAACCCGCATCCGCACATGGACACGCGGTTGGCCAGGAAACTCTCCTCTGGCAATTACCTTGTTTGTCATGAAGGAGATGGTGTCCTTCGCGAGTATGACGATACGGGAAAAGTAGTTTGGGAATACGAAGTACCGATGTTCGGGAAAAAGGCAGCTGGCGGTCACGGACCTGAGTCTTGGGGTAACAAGTTGTTTGGTGCTGTTCGTTTGTCTAGTGGTAATACGTTAATTGCAACAGGAAACGGACACAGCGTAATTGAAGTTAATCCCACTAAAGAGGTCGTTTGGCATCTTAAGCAGAAGGAGCTTCCGAACATTACCCTTGCTTGGGTGACGACTTTGGAGGTCCTTCCCAATGGGAACTATGTTATCGGTAATTGCCACGCCGGACCGGGGCAACCGTTGCTCGTTGAAGTTGAACCCACAACTAAGAAAGTCGTTTGGTCATTTGACCAATTCGACAGATTTGGAAACTCAGTTTCTAATTCACAGTTGATGGATATAAAGGGAAGTATTCGCTAGAACGCTTTACAATTTCGAAGTTACTTGAGCGGTTTTCGGAGACGCCAGTATTTGATCATGGCGTCGCTTGAAGTTGGGAGTGAGGCGGCTAATTGATTCTGCTTCGATCCTCGCAGAAGTTTGCTTTAAAACTCGATTCAAATATTGCAACTCGACAAAGACGACGAGCAACCCAAACAGTTTTTGGGTAAGCATTCGCCGACGGCCCTCAGCCCGCCAGCTTGCCCATAAGTTGTTCCCTCAATTCCTTGAGGGACTGATTAAAAATATGATAAAACGCACCGGCTTGATGATTGGAATGAGAATCAAATGAAACTAGACGTACAGAAATTGATTGCTTTTTTCTTGTTCTTAGCCTTATCACCGGGCGGGCGGCTTGATGCACAGAATCAAAATGAAATCGCTACTGAGCGATTCAAAACAGCTGACGCCGATGGGAGTGGGGGGATTTCCCAGTTGGAAATGAAGGCCTACATCAAAGCGAGACTACCAGCATTTACCAGGATAGATGAATTCATAGACCGGCTTGATGCCGATAATGATCAGCGGATCTCTCCTAAGGAATTTTTGGTAAGACAAGATCTTGTCGCAGAGATGGTGGCCGAAGATGAGACCGAGGACATGTCTACCGAACCACCAACGCCAACTGAGTTCGAAGATGTGTTTAATGCGAGATTTTTGGGGCAAAATCCAATTGTTGGTGACACGATTGAAGATCTGGTTGCCTTCGATGGGAAGGGGAACAAACTTAATTTTTTTGACCTTCGTGGCAAGTACACCGTCATCAACTTTGGTTGCTTGACCTGACCACCGTTTTTGAGAAATGTTTCCAGTTTGGAAACTGTGTATCGCGACTACCGCAACAAAGACGTGCAATTTTTTTACGTTTATAAATCGGTCGAGCATCCAGAGATTAATGGCTATGTGTCGGCATTTAATATTGAAGAACGAATCAAGCATATTGAGATTGCGAAAACGCGATTCAAATCCGAGATTCCCTGGATTTGTGACACGATGGATAACGCGGTCAAGAACGCATTTGGAAAAGCTCCCAACGGCGAGTTTGTGATTGACCCACAGGGCAAGATTGTTCGCAAGCGATTTTGGAGCAACCCGGTGACGTTGCGGAGAGACTTGGAGGAGCTCGTCGGTAAATCAAAAACTACGACCACCGTTGACGATCTCCCAGCAGTTTTTATGCCCGAGACTCGAAAAATTGCCAGCGGAGTTGTGCCCAAGCTTGACTTGCCCAAAGGTTTGATGCCGTTAAGAATTCAGCCCCAAGCAGATGAGGAAAATCCATTTTTCGCAAAGTTAAGAGTTGAGGCGAGCCGGCAGCTTTTTACCAACAAAGAGGGGCAGATGCTGTTTTCGGTCTACCTCGATCCGATCTACAAAGTCCATTGGAATAATCGCGCTGGCAAAGTCAAGATTGAGTTCGTTACCGACGGTTCGATGACGTTCCAAAAGACAGAGTTGTTGAGTAAAGAGGTGTTGGAAGATGCGGACATTGACCCACGGCAGTTTTTGGTAAATGCCGTTGCTAACGTGGACAAAGAAGAACCGACTCCACTTCGTGTGACTGTGACTTATACCGTCTGTGATGATGCGGAAACGTTTTGTCGGGAAGTGTCACAAAAGTACATTGTAATGTTCCAGCCAACACGAGATTTAGGATCGCGGCCCGGTATCTTTTTGAACAGCATGTTTGCCGACGTGCGTGACTTTGATAAAAACGGCGACGGTAATTTAACTGCGGACGAACTGCCCGAAGGCAAAGTAACACTTTATGTCGGGCATATGGACTACAACGGTAATGAAATAATTGAAAAGGATGAGATAGACCGTTTCATGAAGATGTTCAATAACGGAGCCGGTGTTGACGCATACGACGATGGTGGCAAACCGGATGAAGGGCACAAAGACTTGGAGGATGAACCCAAGGGCGAATAAGATGAGCTTCAATGATCGCTCGAGGTCGTGATTCGAGCCGACTGATTACCTGGGGGGCTCTGTTGATTGACCAGTGAATTGGTCAAATGTTGTAGATTCACTGAGTTTAAAAAAATTCCAGAAGGGTGATTGTGAATCTCAAGTATTGGCAGCACCTGCGAGGGCCGGCGGATTTCGAAGGGTCATTCCGAATCCCAAGCACATCAAAAGGTAACTAATCGCAAAAAGTGTCCACCAGAAGTTGCCCGGGGTGTAATTGGTGAGTTCTTCGATCCCAGCGGTAGCAAGTACAGACATTGCTGGCTGGAGAAATGAGGCGAGTCCCAAGCAGGCTCCCAAGATAAATACCGTGAGACTCTGAGGGGTAAACGAAATATTTTGCGGGGATCGAAGTGTCCAAAAGCCCCACGCGATAAACAGCGTCGCAATTAGCGCTGGGCAAATCCAGGGGCCAAGCCAGATGCAAGGTATGAGAAATAAAACGTCCCATTCCAGCCACGCGGTCGGCCATCCCATTAGGACTTTTAACCAAAAATAGTAGAACAGGTCCCAAACGCCAAACACGAAGACAAAGGCGGCAAACGTACGAGTCCGTGAAGAACGGTCAGCGAGTAACGCCACGGTAATGATCATGACTACTGTCGCCGCTTCGCGGCTGAGTTCCAAAACCGCATCGTATGAATTAAGAAACTGGAGTGGGAAGATTTCAAGCGGATTGCTGGCGTAATAGAGTTGGCGCATGTACACGACAACCGTGGCTTCTAGGTTGGCCATCGCGATTGCGAATAGTGTCAGAATCAGGAGGATCGATTTTTTCTCAGCTTTGTCGTTCATGAGTCAATGATTTTGGTTGATTTGTTTTGGCCTGAGGGAGAGTTAGAACCGTATCAAAGCCATGATGCGAGGTGGATCGCTAAATCGACTCACTCGTGTTTTCTACTGTTTGCTTGTTGTTGAGGCAGCATGGACTGGAATTGCTGAAGATTCCAAATTCAGATCCCAACATTCAACACCTGATTTGTTGCAAACAATCAAACGAGTCTTGCCGTTTTTTGAATCAATCCCCATCCCTCCAATTTGACTGGTTGATTGAAAATCACCGAGCCACTTCCCAGACCCAGAAACAAGATGGATCACGTCTTCGGTGTCGGCGATTGCCCAAAGGACTTCACTCGATTGGCCTTTTCCAATTTGAGCGACGGCAATCGGTTCGAGTTGGGATTCAAAAAACTGTGATCCAATCGAAAGTGTCCAGATTCTTCTCAACTGTTGATCAAAGCCGACTGCGTTCCAGTTACCACCTTCAGTCACGCCGATACCGCAAAGGTGTTGCTCGCCAGAAGAGCCGACTCGTTTGAAATCGAGTTCCGTCTCTTCAACATTGGTTAAACCAGTCTTAAGAGTTCCGATTTTCCCCGCTCCCGCAATGACGATGTCCTCGCCCGTGGCGACTAACGACGTTGAAATCGTCTTGGAGATTTGAGAGGCTTGGCCTGTTCGAGGGTCAACCAGGTGGATTCCTTCGTCCCCCTCAAAAGCGACCGCGAGCTCTGATATGCCATCGTGATCCAAATCAGTTAAGCGGCAATCTCGTATGCCAAGATGGTCTTTGTCAGCTGTCGGATAAATCAATAACGGTCGCCAATTTTCATCGTAAAGGAAAACTTTGTCGCCCAACGTCGCAAAGACGGCGGTGAGCGGTTTGCCATTTGCTTGGTTACCAACACGGATCAGATTTGCGGCTTCACCAACTGGCAATTTAAGTTCAGTTCGCCGAAGAGTTTTTCCCTCATGGTTGACTTCAACCACCGTTCGCCAGCCATCAAAAATTGAGTAAGTGTTTTCACTTAAAAGCTCACTTGGTTGATTCGAATTGAGGACCGCAACATTACCTGCCTGTTTGAATTCATAATTGACCCATTCCTGTTCCGGTCGTAGGCGTATGACTCTGGGGCGGGAATCACTTGCGGGAGAAATCTGCGATGAGCTAGTGTCGATACGATCTAAAAGTTCGCCTGCGCTGACGGTTGTCAGTTGTTGGTGATAGGAATCAAGATATCGCACGTAATCTGCTTGCATTTCACCAGCAACGTCATCTCCGTCGGCCACTCGTCGAACAGCAGCTTCGACATCGGCAAGCCAATTGTCATCACTCAGTGCTCGTGCAAATTGGATTTTCGATTCCCCATCAAGCACAACGACAGACGGGATGGCTTTTACGCCAAGATTGGTGCTGGCTTGGAGTTGGGGATCGTAATACGTTGGCATCTTAATTTTCTCAAGCACTTTACTTAGTTCCGGGCGAACGTTTATCGAGTTTTGTCCCGGTGTCAGAAGCGCAGAGTCTGAGTAGATACTGGCAACGTGGAATTTCGTCGCATCGAGTTTTTGGGCAAATTCTTCTAGTTGGGTAATGGCGTTGTAGGACGGTTGGCCCGCGATCCACAAAAGTGCGGTGACTTTTCCGTCAAAAAACAGTCGGCTTCGGGCTTCACCTTTGCGGGTTAACAATTCAAATTCAGGGGCAGTCTTGCCAATTAGCTCCGAAGGAAAAGGCTCGGGGAGTTGAACGAACTTTCGAACGGGAGTTGCTTCGGAGGGTGGTTGGAACGCGAAAACCTTTTCGTTGATTGGTTTATCAAACTCGGCTTCATGAAACTTCGCCATCAAGACAACGTCGGTGATTTCCGGAGAAACGATGACTTCACCGGCAAGAAGTTTAAGTGGCAAGGACATTTGGCGAAGAGTACTTGTCGTTTTATCAATCCAAATATCGGCAGTCATGCCTTGGTGCAGGCAGCGAACGACAAAACAATTGACATTTTCAACAACTTGATCGGGCATTCGCTGTACTTGAGCGGGGTTTTGAAGCCAGCCGTTGCGAACTTGGTTGGTGAGCAGAGAAATGGGAGCGGGAATGAGTTTAGGGCTCGAGACAAGATCGCTTTCATCAAGGGGTAACTCGGAGTAACCGCCGATAAAGTGTTTCGCGATTGAGTCACGGTAGAGTTGATTGAGAGGGAGCTGGTTTTCGAATGGAATCAATAACAGTTGGTTGTCGAGGTTGGCCGTCTCGATGTCGTACACGTAGCAACTCATTATGTTTTCGTCGCAACGAATTTCACCATTGAATAGTTGAGCGGACAACTTGGGGCTCGCGTTTAACGGTGCACTGTTCTGAAATGCCGTTGCCCAGGGTTGAGGCTCTTGAATTCGTTGTCCTTGAATCAAGTAATTCAAATACAAAACGGCCTTGTCCTGATAGGTCGTCGCTTCGGCGTATCGTTGGATGAGATTTTCTAAAATGGTCTTTCCATCCGGGCCGTTGACTGGCGAATCTTTTTTCGCCACTTGGATCGGATCCAGGAATTGGTCTGGCTTGGGGCTTGTGGATTTTGTGTCGGCACTTTGTTGATTCTTTTGACAGCCGCAGATTCCGACCGCAAAAATGCCAAGAAGAATGAGGAGGGATGCATCGATTTGATGCCGCAGAAATTTTCGATCAAATAACTGTTTCAACACGGTGAATCCATTCATGCAATAAACCTGAGTGTTAGCGACATGCAGGCGAAGTGGTCGACAACTCAGTTTGTCAATTGTTAGATTAAACCCCATCCGCAAAACTGGGTAAAGATTGATCGGTGCTGGCGAATTGAGGCAAGTTGGGAATCACTTGAAGTCTCGATTTTTAGGTCGGTTGGCCGCTTTTCCCGGGTCGAGGCGAATTGGCATGCCGGTCGGGGCTAAAGGGGGACCATCACGTCAGGGCAACTCGAAAGATCGCTCGTGCCGATGCTTGGGAGACCAAGCCTGGGTAAAACGGGCGTTCGGGCAAATAAGTTGTGACCGTTGACCATCGCCTTGGTGCACGGATATCATTGCAAACCGACTGACTAGTTTCATTACATTCGCAGGCGATCAGATTTTGACCACGGACCAACAAAACGATCCTGAGATTTTCCAGAACTTGTTTGACAAATTACCTGATTCAAAATTTGCCAAGCCACAACTCGAAAGTGCTCATCAACCTAACATTCATGTCGCTCAGGCCATGCAAGCTGCATTGGAACAGCCGCTGCTGTATCCACCGCTGTCTGAATCAGTTTTTTCGGGAGACAGTGTTGCGATTGTCTTGCAGGCCGATTTGCCTCACGCAAAGCTTGTGTTGGAGTGCCTGCTTGAGCGTCTTGGCACGCTTAACATTGAGCCATCGGACATCGCCGTTGTGATTACGGCAAGAACTGCTCAGAAAATTGGGATCGATGCAGAGATCTATGAACAGGCTAAAGAGAATCTTGCGGAAGGCAGCCAGCCAGGCACGTTTGTCGTCGAGTTTGGCTTCCACGCAATAAACTTCCAGGTTCATGATTCGGATAACCAAGCGGCACACGCTTATCTCGCGGCTAATGCCGAGGGAGAGCCAGTGCACGTGAATCGAGTTTTGGTCGATGCGGACGTCGTGATTCCGATCGGAGC
>JAQWLH010000018.1 GCA_029247405.1 Mariniblastus sp. | reverse complement strand
CGGAGTCACATTCCAGACCAACTGCCAACCCACAAAACACGCCAAAGCAAAAACGGTGAGATGAGAGACGAACTCGGGCGGAGCGAATTTACCGATCAAGCCCAGCAGCACCAGGCCGAGAACGATCACGACGCTGGACCAAACTAAGTGGCCGAAACCACTCTTGGTTTGCTCGACAACTTCTTTTGTCGATTCGATTTTGGTACCCGTCTCCGCTGCTCGTGCAGGCGGCGAAGGATCGACAATTTTGGGAGGCGGCCAGGTCGTTTCACCTTGGTAGGAAACGGTGGTGCCGCGAACGACCTGGTCTTCCATGTCAAAGACCAATTCCCCGTTCTTCTCCGGGGTCATGTCCGTCAGCAAGTTGACAATGTTATTGGCGTAAAGGTTGGAAGCTTGCTTGGGAAGCCGGCTTGGTAAGTCGGTGTAGCCAATGATCGTTACGTCGTGGGTGACGACCTTTTGGTGAGGTTGGGTCATCTCACAGTTGCCACCATTTTGTGCCGCAAGGTCAACGATGACAGAGCCTGTCTTCATGCTCTTGACCATCTCACGCGTGACCAACTTTGGAGCCGGACGCCCTGGAATCAGCGCCGTTGTGATAATGATGTCCACCTCTTTGGCCTGATCCGCGAATAAAGCCATTTCCGCAGCAATGAATTCGTCGCTCATGGTTTTGGCATAGCCGCCCTCCCCTTCCCCTGATTCTTCGAATTCAAGTTCGAGGAAATCGGCCCCCATGCTTTTGACTTGGTCTTTTACCGCAAGTCGGGTATCGAAAGCTCGAACGATGGCGCCGAGGCTTTTGGCGGTACCAATCGCAGCAAGTCCGGCAACGCCTGCTCCAATGACTAATACCTTGGCCGGTGGTACTTTTCCAGCTGCAGTGATTTGTCCAGTAAAGAAACTCCCAAACTCATTGGCCGCCTCAATGACCGCACGATAACCAGCAATGTTCGCCATTGAACTGAGGGCATCTAGTTTCTGGGCTCGAGAAATACGAGGAACACAATCCATCGCCAACGTGTTGATTTTTTTGCTGGAAACCAACTCAAGTTCAGATGGATTCTCTGATGGCTGAAAGAAACTAACTAACGTTGAACCTGATTTGAGTGATTCTATTTCGTCGGCAGCCGGCCGATTTACTTTGAGAACGATGTCGCTTTTTGTCAGAACTTCGGAGCGAGTACCAAGGACTTGCGCGCCCGACTGCTCGTACTGGGCGTCCGGAAAGTTGGCTTCGATGCCACAACCAGACTCAACGACCACCTCATAACCGAGGTTGATCAGTTTTTTCACGGATTGAGGAGTCGCAGCAACCCGACGTTCACCGGGAAGCGATTCCTTTGTTGCCCCAATTATCATGTTGGTTCGCGTTCTTTGAATCGTTCAAATTCAGAATCTACGAATATTAATTGCCACGCGTTGCATCGGCAAGCGTACTGCGGGCAGCCCCCGTGTTTTCCTGTTACTTTGCGTTGGTCGATATTCATATAGTGAGTCAATCAACAGTTTGCGAATCACTTGATTTTCTGCATAATCCGCGCGCCAGGTTGGATGGATCTGGCAACTTTCAATTCCGTCGGAGCAATCGCTGTCATAGAACAGCCAAATTGAGCCTGTCCAATGACGGCCGAACTTTGGTGTTAGCTTTCGATGCCAAGGCTTGTCTCGCATGCCACGGCGAGATTGTTTAAATCGATCGTTTGATCAATATTATTGGTTTAATGGCGAAGTTAGATCCCAGCTGAAAGGCAATAATTTAGTATGTTATCGGTCCACTGACGGGAAGCGTGGCAACGGGTTGGCGGGATCTTGAGACGCCAATCTCGCAACTTGACCGTTGCTAGTCGAAGCTACCTTGAATTCGATTGTGACAGTGCTGGATAAATGACGAACCATTCCCCCTTTTGATCAAACACATGTTTCATTGGTTTAAAAAACGCCGCCGTAAAAAAATTCTCAGCCAACCGGTCCCCGAATCATGGGACCTGCATTTTAATCGGAATGTCAGATTAACGTGGGAGTTATCGCCGCCAGAAGTCAGGCGTTTGCAGCAGATTGTGCAGGTCATTGTGGCCGAAAAAAATTGGGAGGGGTGCGATGGACTTGAGTTAACTGAAGAAATGCAAGTCACGATTGCTGCTCAAGCGGGCCTGATGCTCCTCGGGGTCCCAGGTTTTTATTTTGATAATGTGAAAACTATTTTAGTGTTTCCTCAAGCGTTTAGTCGTCAAGCCAGCAGTGGAAGCGGAGAGGGCCAAACGCATCGTGCTGGCGAAGCATGGCAAGGTGGTCCTATCGTGTTGTCTTGGAGAGACACGTTGCGTGGGGGGAGGGATGAGGATGATGGTCAGAACTTGGTTATCCATGAGTTTGCTCACGCGCTCGACGGGCTCGATGGTGAAATGGGTGGCAATCTCATGTTTGACAATGAAGAAACCAGCCAGCGGTGGCAACAAGTTGTCGCGCAGGAGTTCGCCGATCTATGTCGCGCAAGAGATCGGGGAATAAGAACGTTGCTAAACCATTACGGCGCGACCAATCAGGCAGAGTTCTTCGCAGTCAGCAGCGAAACCTTTTTTGAAAAGCCAAGAAGCCTGAGTCAGCAACACGGCGAGTTGTTTGAGTTGTTGCTGACCTACTTCCGCGTCGATCCACGGAATTGGCAGCGCAATTAAGAAGCTGCTCTGTTTTACATCGTCCGGGGGGCATCCCGCGGTCGGGAGTGGCGACAGGCTTATAAACACCGCAAGGACGTCGTAGGGAATGTTTGGTTCACGGGTTTATATGAATTCGTGGTGATTGAATAAGCCAGGTGTTGAGAATCTGGCTTTCATTCGATCAGGTCTCTCTAGATTCGCCGAATCGCAATTACGTCGCTACGACCGCGTTGAACCGCTCCCGTTTTTTACGCTAAAACTGCGCATTGCCGGGGGTGCGGGGAAAGGGGATGACGTCACGAATGTTGCCCATACTGGTTACAAATTGGACTGCCCGCTCGAGTCCCAAGCCAAATCCAGCATGCGGCACGGTACCGAAACGTCGCAGGTCAGCGTACCACCAGTACTCCTCGATATCGAGATCTTGTGCCTTCATCCTCGCCTCAAGAATATCGAGGCGATGCTCACGCTGGCTTCCACCGATGATTTCTCCAACGCCCGGAACCAGAACATCCATTGCGCGGACGGTTTTGTCGTCGTCATTGCAATACATGTAAAACGGTTTGATTGTGTTGGGGTAATCGAACAGGATAACCGGTTTTTCAAAGTGCTTTTCGGTTAGATATCTTTCGTGCTCAGACTGCAGATCGATCCCCCACTTGACTGGGTAGTCAAACTTTTCGCCTGATTTCTCCAGTATTTCCACGGCTTCGGTATAGGGGAGTCTTACAAATTCGGTGTCGACGATGCCTGACAAGCGTTCGATCAGCGTTTTCGTTTCATCGATTCGCTCGTTAAAGAACTCCATGTCTTCGCTGCATTTGTTCAAGGCATCTTTGAAGATTCGTTTCAAAAACGCTTCAGCTAAATCCATATTGTCGGTTAATTCAGCGAAGGCAACCTCGGGCTCAATCATCCAAAATTCTGCCAGATGACGCGAGGTGTTCGAATTTTCAGCGCGAAAGGTTGGTCCAAACGTATAGACCTTGCCCAGTGCACAGGCGTACGTTTCGGCCTCAAGTTGTCCACTGACAGTCAGGTAAGAAGGCTGGTCGAAAAAATCAAATCGGTAATTTAATTTTTCGATTTGTTGCTTGGCGATGTCATCCAGCTTCATCGTGGTAACTTGGAACATCTCCCCCGCGCCTTCAC
Organism: Mariniblastus sp.; assembly: GCA_029247405.1. GTDB lineage: Bacteria > Planctomycetota > Planctomycetia > Pirellulales > Pirellulaceae > Mariniblastus. The sequence goes on along the minus strand of JAQWLH010000018.1, from coordinate 17,662 downwards.
AATCGCTGGCAGTAATCACGGGCGTGTTAATGTAGAGAAAACCTTGTTCTTGATAAAACTGGTGAATCGAGTTGCAGATGCAGTTACGAACACGGGCGACGGCGCCAAAAGTGTTGGTGCGTGGTCGGAGGTGAGCCCACTCGCGAAGTTTTTCCATGGAGTGCCGCTTCTTTTGAAGTGGATACTCTTCCGGGTCCGCCCACCCATGGACTTGAAGAGAGCTGGCAAGCATTTCAGTCTTTTGACCGCGGCCTCCCGACTCTTTGATTTCTCCCTCGGCCGAGATACTACATCCCGCGGTCAAGCGTTTGACATCTGACTCGTAATTCTCCAGCCCGTCAGGCGCAATGATCTGGATGTTGCCCTGACTAGAGCCGTCATTGATTTCAATAAAACTGAAGCCGGCTTTGGAGTCGCGTCGGGTGCGGACCCAGCCTTGCAGCTTTCCTGATTTACCGATTGCCGATTCGGCACGTGCATCCTTGACTGAAATTTTATCCATCATTGGTCCTACAGATATTTCTTTTTGATAAGTGAGCCCAAACACGGACACCTCCAAGCCAGCGTTGGTGTCAATTGGCTGGGGGGCACTTCTTGTTTTGGGTTTGGGATTGAAGACTTAAGAGTTTTGCTCTGGGTTTGGGTTTCCGTGGAAGCGAGCCGAGAATCCGACCAGCGCGAGCAATAGGAAAACTCCGACCCCGCCGATCAAGTAGGGCCCTTGCATTGGATCACTCCACTTTGTTGAAATCGCCCCCCATGCCTGTGCAATCGCACCCATGACACCAATTGCCATCAATACATTCCAAACTGACATTCGCAAACCGGTTGGTTTCTCGTCCCCGAGTAGTTGGCGGTTATTCATCAGGGCAAAAAATGCGATGTAGGCGATTGGCAACAGGATGGCTCCAAAAGATGAAGCGACGATAATCAGCCAAGTTTTGGATCCGCCGACCCAGATTAAAAACCAGCAGAATCCACATGCCAGACACGCCAAAGCCCCCAAGGTTCGAAACAAAGTGCTTTCGTAGCGTCCCAAGATCTCCGCAAAAGCGTAGCCGTTGATTAGCGATAGAATGACGATGGTTGAAAAGCCCATGGCTAAGGCCCCCAGTCCAAAGACCAAGTTGGCAGTTTGGGTTCCGCTTTCACCTTCACCGAAGAGAGGCGCAAGGGTTGCTGCAAGTTGAGCTGAATTAGGTTTCACCAACGTCGGAGCGATTCGTTTTTCTTCTTCGGGTAAACCGGCTGCAAACTCTGCCACTTTTTGATTTTTGGTCGCTTGAGCGTCCTTGAGTTCGCTCTCCAATTTTTCAATCTTGGGTTGGGTGCCTGCCATGCCGCTTTTTAGGCCAGCTTCCTTGGCAGATGCTAAAGCAGCATTGATTCTGAGAATCTCAGCATTGACTTCGTCGAGGGCACTCGAATCTTCACTCAAGTAACGTTTTTCCAAGACACCTAATGTCGAGTTAAACAAAACACTCGTTTGCATTTGTGCGGAATCATTACTGAGAAAGGCCGCATCGGCTTTGGCATGAAACGCGTGAGCCGAGGCAATGACGATACAAGTCGTGACGATTAGATAGGGAATTGCCATTCCGGTGATTAAGTCAAATCTTGCCAACCCCCGAAACGGTTTGTCCCAGCCTCTCGCAAGCATCGAGTAGGGCAAAAGAAAGGTCATGTTCAGGCCCACCGCAGTGGCTGTCACACCGATCATGCTGACTTGTTGTTTACCAACAATTTGACCTTTCCAAAATTCCTGCTGCTCGGTCGGTATGTTTTCAAGCAGCCTTTCAATCTCTGGTGCAGTGGTTGTCCATTGGGAAAAATCTGGAATAAACCCGGCAAAAATATTCGCCCATTCGATTTCACCGGCACTAAAGAGTTTGTACGCTACCCCGACAAAGCAAAGGACAACCAAGCCTACGATTAATTTTAGAACGATATCAAATGTCTTAGCCATCCAACCTGGGTTAAAACTCATCAGTACGATAATCAAAGCAAGCACAGCGATGATCCCAGTAGTGATGACAGTGGTTTGGGTCGTGTCACCCAGTCCTCCAGGGATCAGTGTCTTGTCCAAAGCATCAAAGCAAAGACTGAATTGGGGCAGAACCCAAATCATATTGGCGAGAATGGTGGCCGTGATCCAGCCAACTCCCAAAACCGGATTGACGTATTCGTTGATTGCAGCGTAAGGTCGCTTACCCGTCGAAAGGGTAACAAACGCAATCGCCGAAAGCATGATGACACCGATGACAATGGCGGCCAGTTGCAACCAAAGCATGCTGGTCCCGCCAAGCATACCAAGATAAAGAGCGCCACCAAGCGAGCCCCCCCCCAAGGTGATTGCGCTTTGCAGCCAACCTGGGCCTGAGAGGCGAAAGTACGCGCCCAACGTTGAAACTGTTCCGCGATCTTGAGCGGTGGCGAGGATCTCACGGTCTCGAAAAGTTTTATTGTTCATTGGTTTTTATCTTCAATCTTGTCTAGGTCGAAGTTTTAAGGATTTCGCATCGGCTTGCATGTTTAGGGTGTCTGCCCTGCTAAATTCACAAGGCCTTACTCGATCCCCTTCTCCGCCAGCCATCTTTCCACATCCAAGGCCGCCATGCAGCCTGTGCCGGCCGAAGTAATCGCTTGTCTATAGTAATCATCCGCGACGTCGCCTGCAGCAAATACTCCTTCAACACTGGTATCGGTTCGGAATGCTTTGGTCCACTTAATGTAGCCTTTGTCATTGGTCGTCAGTTTTTCGTGTAAAAAACTGGTGTTGGGCGTATGCCCGATTGCGACAAACATTCCTCCGACAGCCAATTCGCGGGTTGAATCGTCTTTTGTGCTTTTTAGCTTTAGTCCGGTGACAAGATTTCCGTCTCCCAAGACCTCGTCCACGACCGTGTTCCAGTGGATTTCGATCTTGGGATGATCCATGGCCCGCTTTTGCATGATCTTGGAAGCTCGCATTTCATCCCGTCGAACAATCATGTGAACTTTTTCAGCCGTTTTTAAGTTCGCCAGATAAGCGGCTTCTTCAACGGCTGAATCACCTGCTCCGACCACGGCAAGCGGTTTGTTGTGAAAGATAAACAAGGCACCATCGCAAACGGCACATGCACTCACGCCTTTATTTTTATACTCTTCCTCACTTGGAAGTCCGAGATAATTGGCACGCGCGCCGGTGGCGACAATAATGGCGTGTGTTTCAATTGGCTCTCCTTGGGCTGGAATTACCTTGTAAGGCTTCGAGGAAAGGTCAATGTCGACGATGTCGTCCTCGACGACTCGCGTATCAAAGTTGAGCGCCTGTTGCTTCATGAGTTCCATCAACTCAAGGCCTTGAACCGCGTAATGGAATTGTCCGTCTTTTTTGTGATCGGGCGGCTCGGGTAAATTCCAATGGCGGTCTTGGTCGACGGCGCTTCTAACAAAATCATGAATGTTACCAAACGGAAAACCCGGATAGTTTTCAACCTCGGTGGTGTAGGCCAACTGTCCTAGTGGGATCATTTCGGGTTTGACGGTTCCCTCAAAAACCAAGGGTGACAGGCTTGCTCGCGCAGCGTAAATTGCAGCTGACCATCCCGCGGGTCCACTTCCAATGATGACAACTTTTTCGGCCAATTTTCTCTCCTGAGATATGGGGCTATTAACACACGTTGGCAAACTTCAGTTTAGCCAGTGTGAGAGTGGTAGCAGTTAAACTCAGAATTATACGGTTTCCCGGCAACTGATGGCAGTACGCAAATCTATTTTGACCGCAGCATTTTGTGGTCTCGTGTCAGAGTTTTTGTTTGCGTCGTCATCTGTTTTGCGTTCTGATGATGATTCGAGTTGGTTCCGGGGGCCGATGCGGACTCCATTATTGGGGCGACGATTCGAAGCCGTAATTAAACGACAAACTGAGGGTTAATAGCTTCGAATCAACCGCAATTCAGAATTAGAAATCAGTGGGACATCTCTCGGTCTTGGACACCTCAGGTCGTGGTCATTCCAGCAAATCCGCCAATTTATCTTCGACCTTGAGACAGGCTCCCGTCAATGAACCAAATTTCGTGCCACGGTTTTACGAGACGTTTTCCGCTCGTGGTGGTCTGCATTTTGAGTTGGAGCCTTTGGTTGTTCGGGGGAATGCGAGTCTCAGCCCAACGGGAAGCGATTCCGTCGGTTTCTGAGGCGGGGGCACAAGAGACATCCGAATCACAGATCAGATCCGAGCTAATCCGGATTGCCAAACTTTATAAATTACCGAGTATGTTTGCTGGTTATCAAAGGATCGGTACGCCGTTTGTCGGGTCGGTGTTCGGTACTCGAAAGAATAACTCCGGAGTTCAAGTCACCTTAAATGATCAGGTCCACTTGGGTTCTTGTACCAAAGCGATGACAGCGACAATGATCGCAAGATTGATTGATCGAGGACCGTTAAAACATGGTCATTTAAAGTGGGAAACTACGATCGCGGAAGGACTGCCTGAGTTAGTAAAACAAATTGACCCCTCGTTCGCTGACGTTACCTTGCGTCAACTGTTGATGCATCGTGGAGGCTGTCCTCAAAACACGAACTGGGCTGCTGCAGGGCGAGAGCCAGACATGGTGAAAAAGCGTCGTTTTCTGGTCCGACTTGGACTTGAGCGAGCTTCGGACCACGAGCCCGGACAATATCTTTATTCCAACTTGGGATATGTGGTTGCTGGAGCGATGGCGGAACGCATGACCGGTAGGGCTTGGGAAGACTTGATGCGGGAAGAGATTTTCGGCCCGTTGGGGTTAAGGTCAGCTGGTTTTGGGGTCCCCGGTACTCCGGGTAAAATTGACCAGCCGTGGGGGCATCAGTCGGTTGGTCAGCGGCGTGTTCCTCGGCAGCTGGATAACCCTGCCCCGTTGGGACCGGCAGGAACCATTCATATGTCGATGGCCGATTGGGCGAAGTTTTGCCTGTCCCATACCCTTACAAAAGAGCTTGAGACCGATGAATCAAAGGATTTAAAACTGGTGTCCTACGACACTTTGCGAGCCTTACATTTGCCGCCCTCAGATGTGGACGATGGCGGCCAAAATTACGCTTGTGGTTGGCGAGTTTTCGAACGCAAATGGGGGGGCACGGTTTTAACACACAACGGTTCCAACACAATGTGGTTCGCCGTTGTTTGGGTGTCGCCCGAGAATCAATCGGTGTATCTGGCTGCTACAAATATTGCAGGCAGTGAAGTGGGGAAGGGATTGGATGAAATCTTTTCCACTTTGATACGGTTGGAGAAAGAGTCTCGAAAGGTAAAACTGAATGGCAATCATTAAAAACAAGATTGATCTGAGAGTAAATCTATGAGCACATTTCTGATTGCAATTGGCTCTTTCGTCGGGTTCATCGTTGCATACAACACATACGGGCGATGGATCGCACGAAAAGTTTTTGCACTTGACCCTAACTCGGCAGTACCCAGCAAAGAGCTGGAAGATGGGGTTGATTATGTACCCTCGAAACGTTCGATCGTGTTCGGTCATCACTTTACCAGCATCGCTGGAACTGGACCGATTGTTGGGCCTGCGATTGCCGTTTTTTGGGGCTGGTTGCCTGCCCTCTTGTGGGTTGTGCTGGGGAGTATTTTCATTGGTGCAGTCCACGATTTTGGTGCGTTGGTTGTCAGCTTGCGAAACCGAGGGCAAACGGTCGGTGAAATTGCTGGTCGCCTAATTTCGCCACGAACAAAGCTCTTGTTTTTACTCGCGTTGTTTTTCGCGTTAACGGTGGTTTTGGCAATCTTTGGGTTAGTGATTGCAGTTATTTTTAAACAGTACCCGGGATCAGTGTTGGCTGTTTGGATCTCACTTCCCATTGCCATCGTGTTTGGCATTATGATGCGACGCGGTTCGACTCAGCTTTTGCCAATGTCGATTATTTCATTGATCTTGATTTACTTTGCCGTATATATCGGGTCCTATCATCTGCCAATCACGTTGCCGGTTTCTAACCCAATTGTGGGCTGGACAGTCATCTTGCTGATCTACTGTGGGATTGCGTCGGTATTGCCCGTTTGGCTTCTGCTTCAGCCCAGAGATTACGTCAATAGCCATCAGCTCTTTGTGGCTTTAACGCTGTTGGTCGGCGGGTTGATGGTGGCAAGTTTTACTGGATCGGCTGACTTGTTGAACTCAACGCCAGCAATGACTTCATCGCTTCCCGAGGGAACGCCGCCAATTTGGCCGTTTTTATTCATTACGATTGCTTGCGGAGCGATCAGCGGATTCCATTGTCTCGTTAGCAGTGGAACCAGTAGCAAGCAACTTAGCTGCGAAACCGATGCCCAGTCGGTCGCTTACGGTTCTATGTTGTTGGAGGCGGCTTTGGCAGTGGTCGTGATTTTGGCCTGCTGTGCTGGTGTCGGCATGGGCAAGTTTGAGCCTGCCAAAATTGTTCAGGGGAACGGTGTATCGCGAACTGAATATCAACCGGTGTTGGGTGAAAACGAACAACCATTGACCGGGAAAGCGGCCTGGCGAGCGACATACGAGTTAAATGGTGGAAAGAAATGGAGTGACTTTAGCCTTGGTAGCAAAGTCGGAGCCTTTGTTGATGGCGGCGCCAACTTTTTGTCCGCTATTGGAATTCCATTGCAACTTGGGGTTGGGATTATCGCGGTGCTAGTCGCCTGCTTTGCTGCTACAACGCTGGACTCGGCGACGCGACTTCAGCGATATGTCATCCAAGAACTGGCGGGAACCTTGAAAATCGTTCCGCTTAAAAACATGTATGCTGCAACGGTTCTCGCCGTCGTGCTCGGAGGGGCGATTGCGATGATTCCGTCGCGTCCTTTTGCCGATGGGGGGGCCATGGGAACCGGGGGGCTTTTACTTTGGCCTTTGTTTGGAGCCACGAATCAACTTCTGGCCGGGCTCGCTTTTATGGTTACCGCGTTTTATCTTTGGAGACGAAACAAGCCGGTTTGGTTTGTGGTCATTCCCATGATCTTTATGATTATTTTGCCCGGTTGGGCACTGGTTTGGCAATTGTTCAATCCAAACACAGGATGGTGGGTTTCTGACGATAAGTTATTGGTGGCCATCATTGGAACAGTGACCTTGGGGTTGCAGATCTGGATGGTCGTCGAAGCTCTGATCATGTGGCCAAAGGCCAAGGGGGTCCTGGAGGAGGCGCTGCCGCCACTGTCAAAGCCTTCCGCTGATCTGAAATCATCGGGTGGCCGGTCTTGCTAAATTTTAAGTCAAAATTAATTCAATTCCTGACAGTACACATGAAGTCGATCTTGAATTTCCAAATGGGTGTTTTTGTTTTTCTGCTTGCCGCTTGTGCGGGGGTGATCGGTTGCTATTCGCAAAGTTCCGTTGTTTCTGGAACAGCATCTGTTGTCGGAAGAGTGACTCTCGATAAGGCTCCGCTTGGTCAGGCCAAGGTTGTTTTTTTGCCGACTCAATTGCGAAGCGACTTGGGTGAAATTATGCCGATTGCCTACGGGATAAGTGATTCGGAGGGGCGTTTTCAGCTTGCCTATCGAGACGGATCGAAAGAATTGCTCATGGGAAGATATAACGTTTTGGTATCGCGAGTTGAAGGAAGCCGATCCGAGCCTGGACGTATCGCATTTGGCGAGTCCGGCAGTCCAAGTCTGACCCTCGTTAACTCAATGATCGCACGTTCCTCGGTCGGACCAATCTCAAAATTTGAGTCCGATGAACGATTTCAAGTACAAGTCGTTCCGGCGATCTACAACGTTGTGTCGGAGTTATATTTTGAGCTCGATGCGTCAGCGGAAGTCGTCGAGGCAAACTTCGAATTGACCTCGGTTGATCCCGTCCTGCTAAAATCCCGCTAAGAGATTCTAAAGATGATGATCTGTTTTAACTCGACAAAGGGAAACGCATCAGCTTAATTGCAATTTGAAGCCTCCAGGCGGGAGCTCCCGCCTAGACCACCCTCAGTTTTTTTCGGGTGATACATCACCGGTGGCGGCAATACTCACAGATGTGGTTGTTGGGGAATTGAATCTGCGCGGGCAGTTGATCAATTCTTCCTGCCAGAGTTTTTGGGATCTTTGCTTTTGGATGTTTGATCGTGGCTGATCGCGTGAGATGGTGTGTTAGCACTGGAGATGAAACTACTGACGTGACGACCCACACTGAATTGAATTTGATTGAGTTGGTCTTTGTTGAGCTCAAAAAAGATTCGGTTTTCAATGGTCCAGTCCGACTGTTTTTTATCGCCTTGGACTTCGAAAAAGAGCCAGGCTTCTTTGTGGTTTCTCTCGTGTCCGACCCAGCGAATCGAGGCGGCCTTGGATTGCTCATCCGGGGCTACAGATTTGCAAACGCGAAACTTGTTTCCGACATAAGTCGCCATTAGTTCGTCGAGGTTTTCGACTTTATCGAGATCAACCGCCTGCCGCGTTTGCGTCGCGAGGGCTTTTTCAAGGTCCGCTGGCCAGACACACATGGCGACCTCAAAGTTGCCGGTTTTTGAATTCCAGCTAACTTCAGACTTGCTGACGTGGTAGGGATGCGAGGCTTCCGCATTGGCGGTGATCGCCGTTGTGATCGCCGCAGTTATCATTAAAGTGAGGTAGGGGGGGAATTGCTTTTTGGGGCTCATGATAGGTGTCTCTTCAGCAAGATAAATTAGTTCAGACGGCGGCCAGTTAAAGTCTGCTTATTTTTTGCCCTGTTTCACTTTGCTGGCTTCTTTTTTCTTGGCTTCGCGGTCTTGAGCCGTTTTCATTGGATTGGACCCACCGCCGCGTCGGCGAGAATCCTTGTACAATTCGAATCGTGATTTGAGGATGCGGGGCGGGAAGTAATTGTTTTCCAGCGATGTATCTGCGGTTTCTAGGCGAGGGTCGAGTGTGACCGATTTAATGACTTTTTTGGTCATCAACAACCGAGAAACTTTTTGGTTGTCCTTCTTCCAGATTTCAGCCGGGATACGAACATGCTGTTTCGTTCCGTCTTCAAACTCAGCGTCAAAGATAATTGGCATGACCAGTCCACCACGATTCTCAAATGTAAGAATGTAAAAGTGGCGTTTGCTGGCGAGCATCTTCTTTTCTTCGTCGGTCAAGCTCTTGATGAATCGCTCGTAGTTCTGCCTATCCTCAGGTGTTACGTCAAGTTCGTCGTAGTTGTTATAGAAGTCTTTCAAGTCCGGGTACCGGTAAGTTCTTTTTTCAAGATTCTCATTACGCTCTTTCGATTGCGTCAGCGGTTGAGCATCGCGCGCTTTTCGCTTGATTCCGTTTTCGATCCTTGGGTTCTTTGTGTCGATGTTCAATTGGCGGACTTCCGTGATTGCCATGTCCACGTGGTCGGTTGAATAAAACCAGCCCCTCCAGAACCAGTCGAGGTCGATCCCAGAGGCATCTTCCATGGTTCGAAAGAAATCAGCTGGCATCGGACGTTTGAATTTCCAGCGTAGGGCGTATTCTTTGAATGCGTAATCAAACAGTTCTCGCCCCAGAATTGTTTCGCGGAGAATGTTCAATGCTGTCGCTGGCTTGGAGTAACCATTCGGGCCAAACTGTAGAATCGATTCGGAGTTGGTCATGATAGGAACTTGGAATGGGCTCCTCATGTAACCTACGATATCGTTTGGCTCGCCACGACGAGAAGGGTAATCGTCTTCCCATTCTTGCTCCGCCAAGTACTGAAGAAATGTATTGAGGCCCTCGTCCATCCATGTCCACTGTCGCTCATCCGTATTGACGATCATGGGGAAATAGTTGTGGCCAACTTCGTGGATAATGACGGAAATCAGTCCGTATTTTGTGCTGGCGGAATAAGTTCCGTCCTTCTCGGGGCGGGGACCGTTGAAGCAAATCATGGGATACTCCATTCCGCCCACTGGACCGTTGACTGAGATAGCGACAGGGTAGGGATACTCAAAGGTGTAGCGAGAGTAAACCTCGAGAGTGTGAATGATCGCGTGGGTTGAGTATTTACTCCAAAGTGGTTCGCCTTCATTGGGGTAAAAGGACATCGCCATCACGGGGAATTTGCCTTGGTTGTGCTGCATGGCGTCCCAGATGAACTTCCTTGATGAGGCAAACGCAAAGTCACGCACTTGGTCAGCCTTGAAGATCCAGGTTTTTGTTCCATCTGGTTTGTTTGACTCGTTAGATTTAGCTTCATCGGGTGTGACAATGAAAACGGGGGCGGTCGATGTTTTAGCTGCTTTCAGACGTTCGCGTTGGACTTCCGTCAAAACTTGATCGGGATTGAGCAGCGTACCAGTCGAAGCAACAATATGGTCATTCGGAGCCGTGATTTGAACGACGTAGTCACCCATTTCAAGTGTGAATTCCCCTCGTCCCAAAAACTGCTTGTGCTGCCATCCGGTGTTGTCGGTGTAAGCGCAAAGTCGCGGAAACCACTGGGCGACCTCATAAATCCAGTTTTTATCTTCCTCAAAATATTCGCATCCGCTTCGACCACGAATCACGCGTGCGTTGTTGATTTGATAGTGCCAGTCAATTTCAAATTCAAACGTCTGGCCTGGGTCGAGGGGGCGTGGCAAATCGACACGCATCATTGTTTTGACAATCGTGTGTTTAAGCTTTTGTTTGGTGCTGGAATCGAGACAGCGAGTGATTTTGAATCCACCATCGAAGACTTCTTTGGCGAGCATTGTCTTCAGGCTGCGAAAGCCCAGGCGATCAAATTCGGAAGTGGTTGCAATTAAGTTCGCATCGGAATTTGGGCGGTGAATGTTGGCGTCGAGTTGAAGCCATAGGTAAGTCAGTTTGTCATTGCTGTTATTGGTGTACGAAATGGATTCGCTTCCGAATAGCTTTTGCTTCTCATCGTCCAAGCGGACTTGGATTTCGTAGTCAACTTTTTGTTGCCAGTAGCCATTTCCCGGTGCCCCGGAACCCGTTCGGTTCGCATTCGGAGTCGGCAGGATTTCCTCAAGCTGGCGAAACTTGTCTTGCTGATTAAATTTCTCGGGGGCATTGTCTGTCTGGGCATTCAATGCTGCGGAAACACAAGCGATGACTGTGAACAAAGTTAACTGAAGGAACGTGTGAGAGATGAGATTTTCAACCAAGGGCAATTTCATGGGTGACCTGAGACAATGCTGTGCGACGTGGTGATGTAGACGGGTTGATTGGATGCTGATCAGAATCAGCCCCGCTGACTAGTATAAGTTGGAAATGGTATTTGCCCGAAGCTTCGTTTGCAAATCCGGTGACTTTGTTTTGTCATGTCGCTTGGCAGCGAGTGGGTTTTGACGAATGCGTCGCTCGAAACTACTTCTCCAGTCGGAGCAAAGGCGTTCTCGTTTAGCTTTGTGATTTCAAGTACAAAACAGGACGGGTGACCCGTGGGATCGCTTTCGATTAGGAGCAATCAATCGCTAACAAACCGGGTCCGCACGGGGGACTTTGCGATGTAGATCAACGCCACAAAGTCAAATAAGGCGTGAGCGATTGCTGGAACAAGCCAACTTGAAGTCCAAACCATGGTTAATCCAAGATATCCGCCCACCACAACGGTTGTGATACCGTAGGCGGGGTTAACCCAATGGCAGACGCCAAAAATGATACTCGCTGTTGCCAAGCCGATGATGATCGCTGTTGTCTCGCCGAACCGGCCCACGAGAACGTTGGTGATTCCGCCTTGAAGGCACCAGCGAAAAAATAGCTCCTCACAAATGCCAGCCAGTAGGGAGAGGATTAACAATTCTAAAATGGAAGAATTTCCAAACATCGGCTTCAGCTTCAGGTCAACGAACTCCTGCATCGGTTGAAAAAATCGGGGGGTCCAGAAGTGAAAGATCAGTAAGTAGACCAGCAAGGGGAGGGTTGCAGCGACTCCGCAGGTAAAAATCCATTGCCAGAAATCACTCGAATAGGCAGAAATGCTACTTAGAGGCTGATTTTTTTCAAAAAAGCCGAACCAGGCCAATCCGAGGGCTAGAACGGCCAATCCACCCTCGACGATCAGGCCCATTCCTATCAAGTTGGTTTTTTCGTTGGAAGGATGTGCCATAACGTCAAATTTGGGGGCTCGATCGGACATTGTGGCTTTGGTTTGTGCCAATCAAAGGTGGAGATTTCACTTCCTAAATCGCTTGAATTCGTGTGCAAGGTCGTGAGATTTACGTCTTTTTGTGAAAGTAGGGCGGATGGGCGTTCAGGTTGTTGACACGCCTTGGATTAGAGCATACCGTCACCAAAGTTTCTAACAACTTTGTTTTCGATTCCTGAGAGAAGGAGACCCCTTGATGAATCGCATTTTGTGTTCGCTGATCGTATTCAGCATGTTTTTAGTGGCCAACACGGCCGACGCTCAACTCCTTAACCGATGTTGCGCTAAACCCGCATGTGCACCTGCACCTGCACCCGTCTGCTGCAAGCCACCTCGCAAGAAGTTGCTTTGTTTCAAGAAGCGAGTTCGTACTTGCTGCCCAGCACCCGCACCTTGTTGCCCAGCACCCGCACCTTGTTGTGCAACTGCTGAAGTAATGGTTGCTCCTGTAGTTGCTGCTCCTGTAGTTGCTGCTACTCCAGCTCCTTGTTGTGCACCAGCACCAGTTTCAACATGCTGCAAGCCAGCTCGCCGCGTGCGAACTCGCCGATCAGCTTGTTGCCCAGCACCTGTTGAAACATGCTGCAAGCCAGCTCGCCGCGTGCGAACTCGCAAAGCAGCTTGTTGCCCAGCACCTGTTGAGACTTGCTGCAAGCCAAAGCGAACACGTCGGCTTAGTGGCCTGATGTGTTGCAACTAAGCAGTTGAAAAAACTGCGGTTGACCCAAAACAAGCCGGACCTGTCGAATCAGGTCTGGCTTATTTTTTTGATGTCACTTTGACCCAAATCTCGTCATTCGCGTCTTGCTAATACAAACACTCAGGCTCGGCCCGATTTTTTTCGACATTAAAGTCGTGGGCTAAGCGAGAGTTTCTAACATCGCAAACGGACAGCTGAGTTTTCAGCTTTCTTGTCTATTACGACAACTCCACTTACATGGATGCCATGAACTCAGCCCAATCAAGATTCGGACTCGGACTAGCCGCACTGGGGCGTCCCGGGTACATCAACCTCGGGCATGCTCAAGACCTACGGTCAAACTATGCGATTGGCGCGATGCGAAAAAACGCACATGCAGTCCTGGATGCGGCTTGGGAAGGTGGAATACGTTACTTTGACACAGCTCGTTCTTACGGACGAGCTGAAGAGTTTCTTGCTTCCTGGATTCGAGACCGCGGGATTAAGCCAAACGAAATCAAAGTTGGGTCCAAATGGGGCTACACCTACACGGCAGCATGGCGCGTGCAAACGTCAAACGGAATTCCCCATGAAATCAAACGTCATACGCTTGAAGTGCTCCAAGCTCAATTCCCCCAAAGTATGAAAAATCTCGCGACGCATCTTGATCTTTATCAAATACATTCGGCTGCCTTGGAAAGCGGTGTTCTTGAGAATCAAGAAGTTCTGAATTGTTTGCACGAGATCAGCCGATCTGGAATCAGAATTGGCTTGACGGTTACGGGGCCCAATCAAGCTGCAGTCATCGAGAAGGCCCTCCAGATTCGATTCGATAATGAACTATTATTTAAATCCGTCCAGGCGACTTGGAATATTTTGGAAACGTCGGCCACGGAGGCACTGCAAAAAGCTCATGACAGCGGGGTTCAAGTCATCGTCAAGGAAGGTTTGGCAAATGGGCGGTTGACTTCGCGTAATCAGCAACCGGAGTTTGCGGGAAAATTGGCCAAGCTCGAGGGCCTCGCGTTGGAACTTGGCTCGACGCTCGACGCTTTAGCGCTCTCGGCCGCTATTCATCAAAGCTGGGCTTCGATCGTGCTAAGTGGAGCCGCCTGCGTAACGCATTTGGAATCAAATTTGAAAGCGACCGAAACCCCGTGGAGTGACGATCTTGAGACGGCCCTGAAATCGGTCTGCCAAGCTCCTGAGGAATATTGGAGCGAGCGAGCTAAGCTAGTTTGGAATTGAGGTGGGGCTCCGTCAAGTTCGAGTCAAGCTTTCCTTGATTCAGCTAACTCAGTTGGTTTGGCGATTTGCACGAAAATGTCGTGCAATGACGGTTTAACAACTTCGAAATGTGAAATCGCGCGAATTCCGGACAGGTGATGCAGGATTTCCTGATATCGCCCTGGATCAGGCATGTGAAACGTGTGGCAGCGGCCATCAAAATTGATGTCGTCAATCCCGTCTATTTTTGGCACGGCAGACTCGCCGTATTGATTCTTGCCGCCGTCCGCCGGGAAATGTTCCACACGGACTCGAACCAAATTGGCCGGGTATTGGTTCTGAATTGAATTTAAAGTTCCATCCAGAACCTTTTTGCCGTTGAAGATCATGAAGATCGTATCGCACATTTTTTCAGCCATTTCCATATCATGCGTGGAGAACACGATGGTGGTTCCTGCCGCTCGAAGGTCATTCACTGCATCTTTGAGGGCTTCCAGATTCACTGGATCCAAACCGCTAAATGGTTCGTCGAAAATTACCAATTGAGGCTTGGCAACAATCGCCGAGATAAACTGGATCTTCTGAGCCATTCCTTTGGACAAGGCGTCAACTTTTTTATTGGACCATTCGGCTGCACCGAGTTTCTCTAGCCAAAAATCAATTTCGCCTTGGCATTGGTAAAAGCCTTTCAGTCTTGCGTAGTATGTCAGTACATCGCGAACCCTCATCCGCTTGTAGAGGCCTCTTTCTTCAGGCAGGTATCCGAGGCGATTGTCTGCCGTCTTGCCGTTAGTTTGCCCCAAGACTTTGACGATCCCTTCGTCTGGTTGGAAGATTCGAAGAATCATGCGAAGGGTTGTGGTTTTGCCAGACCCATTAGGACCGATGAAGCCGTAGATTGAGCCTTCCGGGACGGTCAAGTCAATCGCATCCACTGCAGTTTGCTTGCGAAACCGCTTCGTGACGTTCCTAAGTTCTATGGCGTTGTTGCTGATCATCGCGACGGATTGAGGGCTGTTGTTTGCTGGCGAAGTTTAACACGCAAACCACAAGTTTAATTCGATCACCACTCCAATGTTACAGGTGTTCCCCACAATATTTACAAAAGGCTGCATCGTCATCATGTCCCTCGCAAATACAAAATGGACAGCTCTTGGTTGAAACGGTCTTTGCCGTTTTAAGTCGTTTGGACTCGATGACTTCTGCCGAGACAAAACCCGTCGGCACGATAATCAAACTATAACCGACCAAAATCAATACAGCGGAAATGATTTTTCCGCCAAATGTGACCGGTACAATGTCACCAAACCCGACGGTGGTCATGGTGACAATGGCCCAGTAAATGCCATCGGGAATCGAGTCGAATTGTGACTCAGAGGCAAGTCGCTTGGTAGTTGGATCGATTTGAAATTCACCTTCGGTATTTCTAACCAGTGGGGCGAAGGCCTTTTCGATTTCGAACATAATCGTTCCGGAGACTGTCACAATAATCATCACGACCATCAGGAAAACAATGATTTTTCCGCGGGCTCTCCACACTGCGTTTTTGAGATCTTCAGCCTCATTCTGAAACCAGGATAGATTTAGAATTCTGAAAACTCGCAGCAATCTGAGCGACCGAATGACCGAGAACGTATTCGCATTCATGTTCACCGGTAATTTGCTAAATCCAAGCAGCAACAGAAAGTAGTCCGGAAGGATCGCTAGTAAATCAATAACACCCCAAAAGCTTAGCGCGTAATTTAGTGGGCGGCGAACGCAGTACAGTCGTAATCCATACTCGATGGTAAACAAAACCGTGAAGAACCACTTCACAAGAACCAGCTGATCGTGCCATCTTTCACTGATTGCTCCGACGGTCTCGAGGCTGACCGCCACGACGCTAAGAACAATCGCAACAAGCAACAGGATGTCAAAGGTGAGACCGGATGGCGTGTGAGCGCCAAAGATAACCTCGTGAATACGATCACGTAGATCACGTTTTACATGATTGTCGGGGTTGGGGTTGTCTGATGTCATAAAGTTGTTGCTCCGCACTCTATTATTGGGGAATCAAAGAAATTGCGAAACGTCGGTTTAACGCAAGGTAGAGAGATATTGCTGCTCTCGGTGGATCATCGTTGGTTCGTATCAGTTTGACTCTGGTTTGAAGAAATGCGAACGTTCGGGGTAAGTTTATGGAAATCCACGATGCTTTTTTAAATTTCCGCCTGATTTTAGGTCCGCAAGGGAGGTTCCAACCCCAAAAATTCTTTCGTTCGAACTCGCTTTTTCCGAAATGGACGCAGGGCTGCGAGCGTGCACTTTGCCGCGGAACGCAGTTTTCCTCAGTAAGATCAATTGGAAGCTTCGTGTGAAATTTGGTTGGAGCAGGTTTTGATGGGATAGCTAACCTGACGCCGTTCAAACTTGTTAACGTCTCGTTTTGATTTGAACGATGCCGAGGTTCCACGAGGTAGACTTCAAAATTTTCGACGCTGGACTTTTTGATATCACGCGTACGGCGATTGCATTGAATTAATTGGTACGAAAAAAAAGCCCCTTCTTCGGCATGAGCGAAGAAAGGGCATCGGTGGATTTAATGAAACCAGACGTGAGAGTCCCTATTCGGGTCTTTTTAACTCAACATTCAAAATGACTTCTGCGTCACCGCGCTTAAGCTTGATCTTGACGGTCTTGCCCACGTCACGGCGAATGACTTTTGTGACGTCGCGACGTTTAGTCATTTTGACGCCGTCGATGTCGAGGATCACGTCATCTTTTTGCAGGCCTGCTTTTTCAGCGATCGAACCCTCAGTGATGCCTCCGATAGAAACGATGTCGTTCTCATCATCGAGCATGACTCCAAGTCGAAACGGCTTTGGCTTACCAAAGGATGGCTTCTTTTCGAGTTCTGCTAACAAATCGACTACTCTTTCGGAATAGTCGATGACTCGCAAGGCGCCTTCACAGTTGATCGCTTCAAAATCATCTTCAGGAGTGTGATAAACCGGATTGGTTCCTGTGTGAATGAACATGTTCGGAACGCCGCGTTGATTGAAGGGAAGGTGGTCACTGCCACCGAATGCTTGAGTTGGTTTGTTTAGGTCAAACCCAAGGTTCTCATTGGCCGCTTCAAAGATTGGATCGAGTTGAGGTGACGTGTTCCAGTTGTAAAGCGTTAGCTTTTCGTTGCGCAGCCAGCCAATCATATCGAAGTTGACCATTGCAGCGGTCGACTCAAGTGGGAAGATTGGATTCTCGCAATAGTGGATAGCACCAAGCAATCCCATTTCTTCAGCGGTAAAGCAGACAAAGACCAAGCGTCGGCCTGGCTTTTTATCCCGCTTGTTAAATCGTCGGGCTAACTCGATGACGGCAGCCGTGCCCGTCGCGTTATCATCAGCACCATTGTGGATTTCACGTCGCCCACCGGCTCGCGAGCCGTAGGCTCCCATGCCCAGATGGTCGTAGTGGGCACCAATCACGATGGTCTCATCTGCGTTTGGGCCTTCGCCCTCGATGATTCCGATGATGTTGTTGGTCTTTGTTTTTTTGATTGGAAATGCTGACTTGAACTCGCAAGTCCAGCCTTCGAGCTTTTGAGAAATCGGCTCAAGATTTCCGTCGATCGTCTCTTCGATTTCTGAAACCTTGGTGAGAGATTTACCCAGGGGCGTCACGACAGGCGAAATGGCCAGCATTTCTTCCAGTACACTTCGTTTGATTTGAGCGTAGGGG
>JAQWLH010000006.1 GCA_029247405.1 Mariniblastus sp. | reverse complement strand
ATCCGGTCCACATTTCTGAACGAACAAAAGTCATTCTAACTTATGCACTCTGCGGTTTTTCCAATTTTGGCGCGATTGGAATTCAAATCGGCGGAATCGGGCCACTCGCGCCATCTCGGCGTAGTGATTTGGCTCAACTTGGGCTCCGTGCTATGTTTGGAGGGATGTTAGCTGCTTGCATGACCGCTTGTTTGGCAGGTCTGTTGTTCGGCGTTCTTTAGATTTACGCTTCGATGAAAATGATACTTATGATGATGAATGTCAAAGAAGATTTGACGACTTGTTTAATCCCCCAACATTTAATTTTGCTTGCGATTGTCGTTGCTTGGCTCGGTTTGAATGACGCTGTCTTGTTGGCACAAGAGCAAGAGGGTTCTCCGTCAAAACAAGTTCAAAAGTCTAAAGAATCAGCAAGCGATTGGACGCTCGACACGATATTTCCTGACGACCGCGTGCTGAACGTTGAAATCACCGTCGATCCGGATGACTGGAATACGATACGCTTTCAGAGTCGAGACCTTCGAAAAGAATTCGCTCCCGAGCGCCGTTTGGCACCAATCGAGGGACCTTACACCTATGTTTCAGCGAAGTTTGTTATCGACGGCGTTGAGTTTCCAAATGTAGGATTGCGCAAGAAAGGTTTGCTTGGCTCAAACAACCCCGCGCGACCGTCTTTGAAGATCAAGCTAGACTACACCGACAAGTCAGCTGAAATCGATGGTCTCTCGATTCTTACGCTTAATAACAACAATCAGGATGTGACGTTGATGAGCCAGTTTATGGGGTACCGATTGTTCAATCAGGCTGGCTCTCCTGCGCCCCGCTGTGCATACGCTCAGGTCAAAGTCAATGGAGAGAATCTCGGCGTCTATTGTCATGTTGAGTCGGCACGCAAGCCTTTGACCAAGCGAGGGTTTGACACCTCCAAGGGGACGCTGTTTGAGGGAACGGCCGTCGATTTCAATGTAGGTTGGGAGGGAAGTCTCGATCGTAAGTTTGGGAGTGAAAAGAAGGGTAGGAAAAAACTCAAGAAGCTGATTGAGGCGATTGAACTTCCGCCGGGAAAACCAATCTTGCGAGCCAATGCGATGGGGGCTGCACTTGTGCCCACCAATGGTGATTTGGGAACCGACTGGACTCTTCCTGATTTTGATGATTCGTCATGGATCCAAGGACGCAACGGTGCTGGATACGAGCGGCAATCTGGTTTTGAAGAATCGATCAGTGAAGAATTTGATTTCAATGAGCAGATGCAGGACGGTGCAACTTCGATTTACCTGAGATTGCCATTTAACATGGAAGATCTTTCAGCAGTCGACTGGGAGCACCTCAAACTATTAGTGAAATACGATGACGGATTTGTAGCAGTCTTAAATGGAGAGAGAATTCTTTCGGTCAACGCACCGCAGGATCCCCAGTGGGATTCGACAGCGGGTGAAGGGCAGGATGACCGGACCGGGCAGAAGTTTCAGATTTTTGACATCGCAGAACACAAAGACAAATTCCGTACTGGAAAGAATGTGTTGGCAATTCACGCAATGAATGTGAGCGATCAGAGCTCGGACATGCTCATTCAAGCTCAGATTGAAACCAATGACCATGTCGCTGGCGAGGATATCCCCAAAGTAGTCGAGATGGACGACTTCTATAAGTTTTGGGCGATGGAGGGATTGTTGGGTTGGTGGGATGGATACTCGGCCAATCGGAATAACTATTTTGTGTTTCTAAACCCCAAGACTGACAAACTCCATTTTATGCCATGGGGGGCAGATGCAATGTTTGAAAAATATAGTCGGATTAGTCGAGTCAGAAAACCAATCTCAGTCAAGACAAGAGGGATACTCGTTAACACGCTGTACCAAACGGAGACCGGGCGTGAGCAATACCGCAAAGCCTTGTTGGATCTTCTCGAGAATCACTGGGATGAGGATGCTTTGTTAAAGGAAGTTGATCGCTTGGAGAAACTTGCTTCGCCCTACATGTGTCGTGAGCAAGAGCGTCGTTTCCGTCCCGATCAGATTCGGAAGTTTATTGAAACTCGCCGAGAGGAGATTATGGAAGAGATCAAAGATGGCATGCCGTTTGAGAACAAATAACGGGGCTCAGAGATTTGCTCTGTGCCAACGCATCAACCGCGACATGGCTTTCGAGTTGTTTTGCCTGTTGGAGACTTTGGGGAAGAGCAACAAATTTGTGATCGAGGCCGGAGAGCTTGGTCAGACCGCCAATTCGAATTAGGCGAGCCGCCGGCTCAAGGCCTGTCTTAAAATTTGAAGTTTTCTGGGATCAACTCTTCGCTGGTCCATTGTTTTGATTTTGAGGTGTCTTCTGCGTCGACACTGATGACCGTAATCTTTTTGCCAAATTCGACAATGAATTGACGGCAAGCGCCACATGGTGAGGCCAGCGGGTGGGCTGCAACGGCAATTGCCTCGAATTCTTGATGGCCTTCGGAAACTGCTTTGCAAATCGCGGTTCGTTCAGCGCAAATACAGAGTCCGTATGATGTGTTTTCTACATTGCAGCCGGTAAATACGGTGCCATTTTTGGTCAACAATGCTGCCCCTACGAGGAATTTTGAATATGGCGCATAGGCTTTTTGTCTTGCCTCGATCGCGGTCGATAGAAGTTCGGTGTATTGAGAGTCAGGCGTTTGCGACATTGAGTGCATTTCCAAGGTTAGATTTTACGGGGTTTCCGGCATTGATTTTTGCACCGCGTAACCGCTGTGGACTCATTTGAGTGTTGGCGAAAAATTTGTTCCAAAAGTTTCTTTAGAGACTTTCTACAATTAATTTGGGCGGTTCAATTTCGGTTGTGCCGAATCCGAGCGAAGCAAGAACCAGTTCGCACGCGTACTTTGCTTTTGTCGAAGAGTTACAAAACACCTTTGCAATTGGTTGGCCCTTTTCAATTTTTTCACCGATTCGAACCAAAAACTCAATGCCGCAAGAGTGATCGAGTTGGTCTCCCAGTTGCTTGCGTCCTCCCCCCATTTCGATAATGGCAAATCCAAGTCGTTCGGCATTGACTCGGTGAACAAATCCTGACTCGGTGGATTCCACGATATGTTCCGTACCAATTTCTCTTTTTCGATGCAGATCGCCACAGTGACTTTTTACCATTTCTTCCAGTCGCTTCAGCGCCTCGCCGGAATTAATGCGATGTTTGAGCTGTTTGGCGGCGTCGGCATGCTCATTTTCGACGCCGGCCAAGACCAACAAACGGCTCCCTAAATCAATGGTTAAGTCGAATACGTCTTGGGGTCCAATACCTCTGAGTACATCAATGGACTCGTCAATTTCAACTGCATTACCAATCATTCGACCTAGTGGTTGATTTTTATCAGTGATCACCGCCGCTGTCTTTACGCCCAGTGCGTTTCCGACAAATACGAGCGATTTGGCCAACTCACGAGCATCGTCCAGCGTCTTCATAAACGCACCGGATCCCCATTTTACATCTAGGATTAACGCATCGATGCCTTCGGCTATTTTTTTACTCAGGATGCTTCCCGTGATAAGCGGAACGGATGGGACGGTAGCTGTAACATCACGAAGTGCATAAAATCGTTTGTCAGCCGGAGCAAGACTCGATGATGCACTGGCGATGGAACATCCGTTCCAGTTGACGATGCTGCGAAACTCGTCATCCGATATCTCGCAGCGATAGCCTTTGATCGATTCGAGTTTGTCCAGTGTCCCACCGGTCGCACCGAGTCCCCGTCCAGAAATCATCGGAACTTCGACACCACAACAAGCGAGTAATGGGGCGAGAGGAATCGAGACTTTGTCACCGATCCCGCCAGTCGAGTGTTTGTCAACTGAGGGCTTTTTACCTGACCACTTCATCCGTTTGCCCGAGTCAATCATGGACTGGGTCAGTGTCGTGGTTTCGTCGAGCGTCATGCCTTGGAAAAAGACAGCCATCGCAAATGCAGACATTTGATAGTCCGGCACCGATTGGTCTGCGTAGCCTGAAACGAGAAATCTGATCTGCTCATCACTGAGTCTCTTTCCGTCCCGTTTGTCTGCAAGAATTTGAGCTACGTTCATGATTTTTCGATCGAGTTTCTCTACCACGGGTTTGTAACAAGAAAAATAGTGGTTCTTGTCCAGTGGGTCCAGTCGATTTCAGTTGGTCCCGACCAAAGATTGTAGTACTTTCTGACTTTTGGAACGGGAATTCTGTGGCACAAAGTATCCAAATAGGAGTTCCGGTAAATCTACCTTCACTCTTTGGGGGTTGGGAGGCAGTTTGGGCCTCGTTCACGTGGGGCTTGCGCCATAAACTAGTAGTCTACTTCATTGCCTCTGGGCACTCCGAATTTCCATTACGCATACGACAGACTGAACCATGGTAAAAGTGCTTTTGACGACGACTTCCTACCAAGACACCCCTGGTCCCCATCACGATCTTTTGCAAAGCACGGGAGTCGAGGTTCACTGCGAGCGAGGGCCACTGTCTGAGAAACAAATGCTGGAGCTTGCGGGTGACTTTGATGCTTTTCTTTGTGGCGATGATGCGATTACGCGGGCGGTCTTAGATAAGTCACTTCCGAAATTGAAGATCATTGCCAAGTATGGAATTGGTGTCGATAAAATTGACGTCAAGAGCTGCACTGAACTTGGGATTCCAGTCACGTTTTGTCCCGGCGTAAATCACACAACCGTGGCGGAGCACACGTTTGGTTTGATGCTTGGCGTTTTTCGCCATTTGCTCGAACAGGCAACTGAGGTTCGTGCAGGGAATTGGAAGCGAATGACTGGGCATGAAATTATGGGGAAGACCATTGGGGTGATCGGATTAGGTCGAATCGGAAAAGAAGTAGTCAAACGCGCCAAGGTTTTTGGGATGGATGTCGTTGGGCTAGATCTCTATTGGCCCGGTGAATTTGCTCAAGAGTACGATGTCAAAAAAGCTGAGACATTCAATGAAATATTTCAGACTTGCGATATCATTTCGCTGCATACGAACCTTACCGACGAAACTCGGGATATGATTCGAGCCGAAACGATTGCACTGATGAAGCCAGATGCCGTGATTGTCAACTGTGCTCGAGGTGAGTTGGTGAATTCAAATGACATGGCTTCAGCTTTGGAGGCAGGGAGAATTGGAGGCTATGCGACCGATGTGCTCGACCAAGAGCCTCCGGCACCTGACCACCCGCTTTTAAAGGCACCGAACTGCCTTATTACACCCCACATTGGATCACGCACCTTTGAGTCAGTTGAAAGACAAGCAGTCATGGCGACTCAAAATCTGATCAATTTGCTCAATGGCAAACCTGCGTTAGCGCAAGTCAACGAAGTGCCGGGACCGGAAGCAATGATCTAAAACCAATTTTTGTCAGGCCCGCCGCTGACAATTTGTGAATCCGTCACGGAGGGGTAGATCTCGTTGTGGCCATTTTGAGGAACTTTTGCGGGAATGATAAACTTTTACCGCCAACCCTAACACCTGATTAAAACTTATGATGTCCGAAAAATTTTACGTCGTTCCTGAAGCCGAGCATAATGCAGTTGTCCAAGCCGCGTACCTTAAGCGTGGGTTCAATTTAGAAGAAAGCCAAGCTGCCGCGAAATTTTCTGCCTATGCCAGTTGGCATGGCATCCGGACTCACAATGCGATTAAGGCGTTGCACCTAGACGACCACTTTGGCTCAAAATCGAATGGTTGTGTTCCAGATGCTGGCATCGAAAAACGCGAGACAAAATTTGCGGCTTCGCAGATTTGGAATGCTAACAAAAAGCTTGGCCAGGCCACCGCTTATGCAGCGATGGAAGAAGCGATTGCAATGGCCGACAAATACGGGATTGGTCAGGTTTCAGTTGATAACGCCTTTCACTATCTCTGGGGCGGGGGATACGTCATGGATGCAGCCAAAAGAGGCTATATTGCCTACACGAACTGCACTGCTGCATTGGCAGAAGTTGTCCCGTTTATGGGAAAGCACCCGACGCTTGGTACCAATCCTCATTCGTGGGGATTCCCGACGACCGAAGCGATTGGATTCCCAATTGTCATTGATTGGGCAACTTCAGTAGTCGCAATGGGCCGGGTTCAGCAGTTTAAACGCGAAGGTCAATCTCTTCCGCCCGACGCGGCTGTCGATGCTGATGGCAAGATGACGACGGATCCGAATAAGGTCGCGGCGCTTTCAACGTTTGGCCGTCACAAAGGCTATGGACTCTCGATGATTAATGAAATCGTCGCTGCTTTGATTGGCGGTTCTTTACCTACGATTCGCTGTCGCTGGGAGGGCGTTGAGAATGAAAAACATACCCCCGCGTTCTACTTTCAAGTCATTCATCCGGATGCGATGAGTGGAAATCAATTTGCCCAAGGCCGCTCGCAATCGGAAAACTTAAAAGCTGTTTTGGAAGACATTGTTGGACACGGCAATGATGCCTGCCTGTTGCCAGGTCAGATCGAGGCTAACTCCGCAGCTCGTTCTCAGAAGAACCAGGGTTTACTCTTTTCATCAGCTGAAATTGAAGAGTTCAATGCGATTGCTAAAGAGTGTGGTTTAGCTGTTTGGGATGAATCCAGTTTTCCTGTGGCCGTTTAAACGCCTTCGTAAATTAAATTTCAAAGTCACTTTACAGAATACATCTAAAACTATGTCAGCAGCAGAATACCTTAACTCTTTGTTTTCTCTTGATGGTAAAACAGCAGTCGTGATCGGTGGGACGGGTGAACTTTGTGGTGCGATGGCCGAAGGTCTCGCCGCGGCAGGTGCCGAGGTTGTTCTGGTGGGGCGTTCGGAAGAAAAGGCAAATGCTCGGCTTGCGAAAATTTCGGCTGCAGGTGGGAAGGCTTATTTTGAACCTTGCGAAGTTGACAAAAAAGCCAATCTTGAAGATTTGCTTGCCCGTGTGTTAGTCAAGTCAAGCAAGATTGATATCGTTGTCAACGGAGCCGGAACCAACAGTGCCACGCCGTTTCTTGAGGTGCCGGAAGACGAGTATGACCGGATTTTCCGCATCAACATGAAAGGCGTTTTTCTTTCCTGCCAAGTCTTTGGAAAGTATCTCGTGGACCGCAACGAGGGCGGATCAATTATCAACGTCGGCTCAATGTCCGGTATCATTCCACTTTCTCGTGTGTTTACTTACTCGGCGACCAAAGCAGCGGTTCACAATATTTCCAAAAATCTCGCGAGAGAATGGGCCCCGCTGAACATCCGTGTCAACACACTGGTGCCTGGCTTCTTCCCCGCTGAGCAGAACAAAAAGGTTTTGACCCCTGAAAGAGTGGATCAAATCATGGGCCACACACCCATGG
Source organism: Mariniblastus sp. (assembly GCA_029247405.1). GTDB lineage: Bacteria > Planctomycetota > Planctomycetia > Pirellulales > Pirellulaceae > Mariniblastus. Next base: position 4,777 of record JAQWLH010000006.1, on the reverse strand, counting down.
ATCGTTTTGGTGAAGCCAATGAGCTTGTTGGGGCGACTTTGTTGTTGGCGAGCGACGCTGGTTCTTTCATGACGGGAACCGAAACCGTTGTAGATGGTGGCTATGCCGCAATGACAATTTAGTGGCGATTAGCTGGTGTAATCTTATTGGGCGGCGTGTGCTTTGGGCTAGTTTAAAGTTTATCCTGAGGGCGTCACAATGTTGCTTGGCAAGCGAATTGAAATCCGAAATCGAATCGACAATATCCAATGACGTTTATTCATGACGACTTTTTACTCACGACTGAAACGTCACGTCGGCTTTATCATGATTACGCGGCTGATCAGCCAATCATTGATTATCACAACCATCTTTCGCCCAAGGATATTGCAGAGAATCGTCGTTTCGGCAACTTGTTTGAGATGTGGATCGATCACGATCATTACAAGTGGAGAGCGATGCGAGCTAATGGGATTTCCGAAAATCTGATCACGGGCGAGGCAAGTCCCCAAGAAAAATTTGTTGCGTTTGCGAAGACCGTCCCCTTCACTTTGCGGAATCCACTTTATCATTGGACTCATTTAGAACTGAAGCGGTTTTTTGGCATTGATGAGTTACTTAATGAATCCAACGCTGAATCAATTTGGAATCAATGCAACGAACAAATTGCCAGCCGAGACGAGTTAACAACGCAAGGGATCTTGAAGAACTTTCGAGTAACTGCTTTATGCACGACTGACGATCCTGTAGACGATCTACGATACCACCAACAGATCGCCAACGATGATTCATGCCTGACGGCAGTCTATCCGGCTTTTCGGCCGGACTGGGCGTTGTTTGTGCATCGGCCGAAAGAGTTCATTGAGTGGGTGACGAAACTTGAAAAGGTTGCCGGCATGTCCGTCAATAATTTGACGGAACTACTCTCCGCCCTGCGTCATCGTCAAGCGTTTTTTCACGCATTGGGGGCACGATTATCTGATCATGGCTGTGAGTTTGTACCCGCAGATTTTTGCAATGAATCGGTAGCGGCGGAAATTTTCGACAACGCGAAAAATGGAATCGCCGCATCTCCATTGGAGCATTCCCAGTTTTCAACGTTTATGCTGGTCGAACTTGCAAAAATGGACGCCGAGAAAAGTTGGACTAATCAATTTCACACGGGGGTCTGGCGAAATAACAATACGCGACTTTTTGAACAGGTTGGGCGCGACGTTGGTTGCGACTCGATGGGAGATACCTCTCAGGGGCGATCGCTAGGGCAATTTCTTAACCATTTAGATCAGCAGAACTGTCTTCCTAAAACGATCGTCTACAATTTGAATCCCAAGGATAATTATCTGATTTCAACCATGCTTGGTAATTTTCAAGATGGTGAAACTGCTGGCAAAATGCAGTTTGGCTCGGGTTGGTGGTATTTGGATCAAAAAGAGGGAATGGAGTGGCAGATAAACGCGTTATCGAACACGGGGTTGATTGCGCGTTTTATCGGAATGCTGACTGATTCCAGAAGCTTCATGTCGTTCACGCGTCATGAATATTTTCGACGGATTTTATGTGACATTTTTGGGCGAGATATGGAAAACGGCAATGTCCCGAGTGATGAAAAGCTGGTGGGGGAAGTGGTCGAAAATATTTGTTATTTCAATGCCAAGAACTTTCTCGGATTGAAGCAGTCTTAATTCTTATCAACAAAAGAAAACTCGGCGTAATTCGTGTTGGGTGATCTTGCCCCTCGGGGACTGGCTGTGAGTCACGTTGGCTTGGCCAATTAATTAGTTTCGAGCGATAAAAAATGATTTCAAGTAATGAACCGCCTCTATTTCCTGCGGGCCAATTTACAGCCCCCGGTCCGTACGATGTTGAGAAAAAAAATGAGTACGTCAGAGAACTACGGTCCGCGCCAACGACGATTCGTACCGCGGTCGAGGGGCTCAATGATGAGCAGCTCAATACAAAGTATAAAAACTGGTCGATTCGACAAATCGTTCATCATCTAGCAGACAGTCACATGCATGCCTACATTCGATTTAAATGGGCATTAACCGAGGAGTCTCCACTAATCAAAAGCTATGACGAAACAGCATGGTCGGAAGTTGTTGACGCGAGGACGCTGCCGATTGATTCGTCCCTACTTTTGCTGGATGGGTTGCACATGCGTTGGGCTGGAATGGTTGAAATGCTGGACGAAGAGTCGATGGATTGTTCCTTTTACCACCCAGAATCAGGAGCCGATGTACTGCTTTCCGAATCTTTACCAACCTATGTTTGGCACACAAAACATCACGTGGGGCAGATTCTCTGGATTCGCAATCAAAACGATTGGACCTAAATAAAGATGGGAGGGCGTTACAAAACGTCGAAAAATATCTTGAGCGAGGTCGGGCCTAACACCTATCTCCTGAATGGCGTGTCTTGTTGGAATGTCAGCAGCAGCAACGCTGGTCGAGTCCAATTGGGGACAAGGGATACGGACCGGGGAGCGACAGGTTTGTGTCTCGTGCGTGAATCCTAGCGAATGGATCGCAGGTAAAGACGCTCGACTTTATCTCGAGCCCATTGTGTTTTGCGAAGAAATTTCAAGCTGGACTTGATCGAAGGATCGCTATTAAAACATCTAATGTTGATGCGGTGACCAAGTTCTTCCCAGCCATATTTCTCAACGAGATATTCGAGAATATCCGCTAGTTTAATCCCGTGAAGAGGGTTGTTGGGTTGTTGTTGGGGGACAGGTTTAGACTGCTCTTGGGCCTGACTTGGTGTTGTCTCGTCTTTCTCTGACATTTCGACTCCCTGACTGATTGCCACCACCGACCCGTCAAATCGTTAACCGTAAGTGTTGGTGCCGTTGTGATCATTGGCGTGGCAAAGTGATTAAATTTACATCGGGGCTGGTACGTCACGTTTAATGAAAATTCGGAGTCCGATCCAATAAAGAAGTGTTCCGAGGGTCAGCAAGATCAGACAGTTGCCAAGGATACCCAAGTCAACCCATTCGCCGTCGGGCCCCGTTTCAACAAGCCAAATCAAAGCCCACGGATTGCTTTGAACTTGCTCGATCGCTCTGGCAGGGTGAAATTGTCCGAACACACTACAGTGTTTGATCCAAGCAAGCTTTTCAGAGCCCATGCCCATGACCTTCATTCCGACATTGGAGAAGAAAAATGCTGCAGCAATTCCCAGGGTCCGCCAGCGGTAACGGTCCAGTGACGAACAGAAGGCTGCGAAGCCGCTTAAACAAAAACCGAGGCAAAACAGGTTGATCAATCCCGGCAAAAATGCGATTGGATTGACAACTGAGCCCATTGCGACTGTCTCAGTTCGGGCGGGCAGGAAACTAAGAGGAATTCGGTAATCGAAAACTGGGATTCGAATCTCGGGGTAGGTTGATTCTTCAACGCTTGTGGTCCAGATGCCTAATGACATTGCCAGCCAGCAAATGCAAACCAGCAATCCGAGAAAAAATATCGTCAGGCGAGCATGCTTTAAATAAAGCTGCCGGCGACCGATGGGTTGGGACAATAGCATCTCCATCGTGCCACGACCTATTTCTCCGCTCACTACATCTGAACCGCGAACCAACCCCCAGGCACAAACCAGCATGACCAGCATGGGTTCGTCTAGCGTTAACGAGGTGCGACCTAGATAAGAAACTAGCCAGTCAAAATCAACCGAGGCAAATTTTCGCCAGTCTTTGGGGAGCAAGTCAATGATTTGACGAAATTGGGCTGTGTCAAATTCGCCAACCACCCAAACCCGAAACCAGCAAAAAATGAAAACCCCCGTCGCGATTGCGGCAAAGAGAAGCATGCCTTCGGCAATGTACTTCTTGGTAAGTGGGTCTTTGAATCGCACTTTCGCTTGTTGTCTCGATGGTGGGTTGTTCATGCGATCCCCTTGGGCGCTGGAGGCTCGCTATGAAATTTATCGTAAACCGCTCGGAGGCCAATCGGTTGAACATAGATGTCGGCCAATGGGGCATCCGCAAGCCACTTCAATACGGATGCCAATTCGCCAGGAGTTTCGATTTGGACAGTGTTGTTTGTTTGGGTGACAGTGATCAGTGACTGCAACCTCGCGGGGACATCGGGCATCTGCCCCGTGACATGTGCACGAATCCGGTGCTGTCTCATTAAGTTTTGTAGGGACTCAAGGTGCACCAATTCTCCTCTCCTAAGAATCCCGACTCGGTCACATGTGTCCTCAATTTCGGGGAGGACATGGGAAGAAAAGATGACAGTCTGACCCTCTCGCTTTTTTTCCATGATCATTTGCATGACTTGGCCGCGTACCGTCGGATCAAGATTCGCGGTTGGCTCGTCTAAAATTAGCAAAGGAGCCTCGTTTGAAAAGCAAATGGCCATGGCGAGTTTTTGGCGCATGCCGGTCGACATCAGACCGACCCAACGGTTTAGGTCCAACTCCAAGCGATCGGCAACTTTCTTTGCCTCGGTAAGGCTGGCGTCGTTGCGGAAGCTGCAAAATAGCTCCAGAACCGAGCGTCCACGCATCATCCGATAAAGGCGAGCGTCACCGGGAAGGTATGAAATGAGTTTGTGTGCTTCAACTCGATCGCGGAGACAATCGAGTCCCTTGATTGAACCGGATCCGCTTGTTGGACGGAGGAATCCGAGAAGCAATCGAATCAAAGTCGATTTTCCAGCTCCATTGGGGCCGAGTAATCCAAACACCTCTCCTGATTGTATTTCGAGGTTGCAGCGGTCGAGCGCGGTGAATGCGCCGAACCGTTTCGTAAGTGATTCCGTGATGACAAGCGGTTGAGACATTAGCGAATGGG
>JAQWLH010000001.1 GCA_029247405.1 Mariniblastus sp. | reverse complement strand
CGATTGGGTAAAGTGAAGAAGGAAGATAGACAACAGCAGTTCGTTGAGGGGCGGATTAAGTACGGTCTTCAAACCGTCAAGGTTCGCGCATCTCTTGTCGAACGAGAGGCAGGAAAGACAAATGTGTTGATTCAGGCTTCGTCTGATGATGTTTGGGGAGTTGGCGCAAAGAATGCTACGAAGCGGCTTGTCGAAGCCTTGCGTAATCTTGATAATCCAGGCTATCAGCCTGATCGCCTTGGAATGCATCCTGCCGCGCTCGTCGGGTTGTTAATTGGTTTCGTTTTCCTTCTACTTTTGATAATGAAATATGTACTTCCCTTGATACTCGGCTAACAAATAGGTGCACCTGACTGGCAATCCGCTCCGCTATTTGCCCGCAGGTGACCAAATCGTTATCCGGCTGAATGCTTGTCCCTAGAAATGAACGCGATCTCCACCACGCCGAATGCGCCGCCGCCACAAGTGTCGCTTCACACTTTCATCCGACGACTATGTGCCGCGTTGGTCTTGTGCTTCGCCGGTTGTTCATCCGGCGCCGAGGAACGCGAGACATTTACGATTTCGTCACCGCGTACGTTCGGCCTGCGAAATCTCACTGTTGTCCGCATTGATCCCAACGGACAAACGGTGCGTGTTGACTGGAAAGGGTACAACACAAAAACCGGCGATGCTTTCAATGTGCCGTTCGAAGAAGTTCGGTTTTCCAGTGGGGCCGAAACGTACTTGGTTTCTGATGAATCTGCAGGCAACAATGAACTGACAGTGAACAGCAAGCAGTACAAGTTTGACAGCCAAAACCAGCAATTACTAATCCAATTTGGATCAGGCGTTTCCATTGAGGCAGGCGGCGATTACGAGCAAGCAGAAAAGATGTATGACTTGGACGATTGACCAACGGCCGCATAACAAGGCGTTGCACCGGAGCGCGCTCGTCTTTCGGCTTTTCAACGCCTTCACCGTCGTTTACGCTTTATAGTTGTTTGGAGTTTAATCTTGTTGGGCCGCGTGCCCGGTGAACTTGGACGTTATCCGGCCTGGGACACCTTCATGATCCAGTTTCGAAAACAAAACATCTGGTTCAACGAACCAATACTCGAGCCCAGCGAACAAATACTGTTTGAGATACCGGCCAATCACACACAGGGACGACGGGCTGTTGGAGGGAAGCTTTTCGCAACCACTGCGCGTTTCCTTTTTATCCCTAACCGAATGGATTCTTTTATGGGCGGATCCACTCTCGAAATCCAAGCAGACCAAGTTGCAAAAATTTCAGCGAGGCCACCAAACTATTCGCTCGGAGGGCTTTTCAGTGGTGCATTTAGATCGCGGCTGGCCATTTCCACAGAATCAATGCAAGAACATCGTTTTGTTGTGAAGCAGCTCGATAAAACGATCCAGAAGCTTGGCGAACTCAAATTAGGATGATGGTTGGGAATTGAAATACAACTGACCTAAAAACTTGCAGTTTGCTGCAAAATGAGGATAACAATACGATGCACGCGAAGCCGGGTCTTGCGTGCTTATTGGAATAGATGATCGCTTGTCCCGGCTCGGTGATCGTTGCCGTTATCTGTCTTTCAGCAAAACATTTTTAGTGGTGCAAAACATGATTCGTCAATGGCGTGGGAAACGACAATTTACTCTCAAAACGATTTTGCTTTTCATTGCCACAGCCTCAGTCTTCTTGGCGATTTATCAGTGGCGAGCAACAGTAGCTCGCAGGGCGGCGAAAGAGCTATATCTCGAAGCCTATAGGAGTGGGTTTTTGCTTAATGCCGTCATGCCACCATTTCGCATTGTTTACGACAAACCAGCTGGCGATGAAGGGTTTCTAGATGGGAAAAACGCGTTAGCTCAAATTTATCCGGTTGATGTCGAACCGTTTTCATACAACTCCGAGGTTCGGACTCGTGCGATAATCCCCCTCGTTGAGAAGGCAACTCACATACGTCCCGCCTGCAAAAAAAAAATCTTGTACAAACTCAAGACTTGGGAGTTTTCAGGGCCCGATGCTGCGCCAGATAACAAAACGTTGGACCGAAGCGGCAACAACTACAATGCTTTTCCTGAATTTTCCTGGGATCACGTTTCGCGTTTTGTGCATGTCGGCGTTGATGACGGGCTTGAGGAAGAGCAGTTAAACTATCTGGCTGACAACTACGCATTAATTCAGTTTACCGGCGGCACTGGGGATAATCCGAATGTTCAGTACATAATCAGAGATCATGCTAAGGTCATAAAGAACCGCAACCCGAAGGCGAAGGTATTGTTTTATTTGCCGAGTGGTAATGCGAGGGGAAGGAGAAAGGATATATATGATAGTTATCCATTGGATGGTTTTTTGAATTATTCAGTGCCTCCTAAGCCGGAAAAGGTCGTAAAAAATAAAAGCAAACCTCTGAAGGTGAAGGGGTACTTTGATATATTAAATGAAGATGTGCGTGATTGGTGGTCTGATATAGGGTTCAAGGCGGTAACGGAGTTCAATTGCGACGGGCTCATTGTTGATGGAGTCCTAAGTGCAAGTAAACCTAATGAAGAGCGAATGCAGGCACACCAGGCTGTCTACGGCAAAGATTTGCCGGTAGAAGACTTGGAGAACGCCATGAAAGAGATGCTGTTGTTGACGGGACAGAAGATGGGGCCGGATAAGATTCTGTCGTATATTGCTATTCAGGGTTCGCATAAAGAGAAACTTGCTCCCAGAGGTGTTCAGTATTTGCCTGTGACCAATGCTGTATGGATGGCGGACTATTATCGTAATCCGGAAAAATCAGATGCCTACTATCTTGCGAGCAGCATCGAACTACTCCGAGATACTGCAAAAGAGGGGAAGTTAGTTACCTTTAAGGCGTGGCCTGGTTTCAGGTGGAAAGAAGAGGAGTTGGATAAAATGTCTGCTGCCGAGCTGCATGATATGTGTAAAGAACGCATCACATTCCTCTTAGCTAGTTTTTTGGCAGGTGCGGAACCTCACTGTTATTTTTCCTATACTTGGGGATGGAATGCGAGGCACGGTGCATTTCTGGATTATCCGGAGTTTCATAAACCCCTTGGCCCGCCGAAAGGTGATGCCACCCGGAATGGCTGGATCTTTACACGGGAATTTGAGCATGCTTCAATATGGGTGGATGTAGAAGCGAAGATTGGAAAAATAAATTGGAAGGTGAGGTAGTCATCAGTCGTAGATGATGATTTCAGTGTTTTTGCCGGAGCGAAATCGAAGTGGACACTGGTTTTGTTTGTAGAGGATTTTTGTCCTAATAAACCCTCTGCCTTTTGCTGATTTATCGCTACTTACGAAACTTATTTCGATTTATTCTGCACAAGAACAGATGGTTTTTTCGAAAACCAATTGCGTGATAGAATCAAATCGACAGTCGCGGAATCAAACGACCGAGATCGTGACTTTTGCTTTTGGATTCAACTAACGAAACACTTCGCCAGATAACAAACGGATGAACCGGAGCCGGAACACGTCGCGCGTTCGCTTCGCTCATCAATGTCAACTCCCGGCCCGGTTATCCTGAACGTTATTCGACCTAATTCACACTCCTATTGATTTCGAATAACACCTCGCCGCCAACATTATTCAGATCATTCACCCACTAAGGACGAACTCGATGCGTGAGAAACTTGAACCTTGGATTCCCGCCGTATTCTGTGCAGCGTTAGCGTTGATTACGACAATCGGGAATTTGTTTGCGGGGCCTGACTTTGGGGCAACGAGGGT